>NZ_JACEQV010000017.1:0-122014 GCF_015356275.1 Pseudoalteromonas sp. PPB1
TAGAGGTGGCCGTTACTGTCTCCCCAGACATCGCTGCTGGGGGTGACCGGGCTGGCCTGTCCCGACACACTAAAAGCCCCCAGCATCAGGGCCAGGGTTCCTTTGTACTTAAACATGTTTGCTCACTTTGTTTTTTATTTTTATCTGACGTTAATACCTGTCTGCATTTACACACATTCAGTTTGAAGACACACCGCGCGCGCAGGGAAGCCCAGAATGAGCATATTTCTCACCCGGGACCTTGATAGTGTCACAGAGACACAGGCAGCCTGTTGAACACAAAATCAGGATACCTGAATGCAGTGCTCTGACTTGAGCACAGAGGTATAACCGTATCGACAATTTGGTCGATGGTGTTATTCAACCACCTTCACTTCAACTTCATCGATTTGGCAGTTCGCAGAAGCTTGGTTAAAAGTGAGCTTAACGGGCAGGTTCGCGGCAACAGCAGTCAGTAGCATAGACTGCATATTGCGATAGTTTTCACTGGTTTTATTCAGTGCAGCCGCTTCTTCCTGATCCAGGTTACAAGCCAAAGTGGCATTGGTACCCTGAGGGAACTTCACTTTTACCTGAGTTGTGTTGGCAACAACCGAAGAAAATACAACGTTTGATACGCCTTCACAGCTGTACTTATTGCAGCTTGCAGCAGCCTGGCCAGCGAAAGTGATAAATAAAGCGGAAATAGCAAGTGTAGAGAATTTCATTTTTTATTATGTCCATTTGAGAGTTATCGGTACAATGATACCTAAAAAGGAACATGAAATAAATTGTAAGTTCACAATACCATCATCAAATGCACACAGATGCCACCAAAAACAACAAAAAATCAACCTGTTAATTCAGACTAAGAGCCTTTTGTCATAGCGCCTCAACAAGCTGAAAAGTAGGAAAAGTAACTTGCGTTAATTAAAAAGGGCCAAAATAAACTTCATCCGTACACGCAGTAAAAAACAAAAACAAAAGAAAAAACAAACAGTTAACCAGGGTAAATATCGATTTACTATTCAGGCTACCAAAGCTCCTAAGTTATAAGAGCTTTGGTCATGATATAGTCACGAAGTAAAATTAAAGCCTAAAAATCAAGGTGCGGTAACAAGCGTCCATGGGCCTGTCCCGTTTGGCTCGTCACCACGAGTCCACCACTTAGCAACATACACTTTGCCATTGAAGCTGGCTTTATCACCTTGCAAATAAACTTTATTTGCCTCCCATGCGGCTACGTTATCTACCGGCGGCTTATCATCTGGTGGCGGCAGATTGTCAACGACTGTGACGACCGGCCATCCGGTATGAGAGCCATAGAAGTTGGTCACACATTTCTCATAATCGCCTTCAACAAGCGCAGAGTAAGCGGTCTGATAACCTACCAGTTTACATTCAAATGAGAATCCGCCTGGACGATCAGCGTAATACTCCCAGTTTGCTTCCCAGTTGGTGTAAAGCACTTCGCCAGCACCATCCAGATTCAGACTACCAAATGGCGTTTGTTGCCAGCAGGTGTTTTCCTCATCACTTTCCACTGGAATAGTGTAATAGTGAGACAAGCCTTCCCAATAGCGGATACGATTAACAGGCTGGCCTTTATTCCTGTTGTGCTCGCCACACTCAATGCCACCATTGATAACGTTAATTGTGGTACCAAAGCCGTAACCAATACCAGCATTCAGTTCTGTCTGAGACGGTACCCAGGTCCGGTCAATCACATGTAACATCGCCGGTTTTGGCGCCTGTGGCGTCAGGAAAAACCAAATAGCAGAAGCAAGGTTAAGCCAGGAGTCGGCAACCAAAGCCGGGTTATTTAGCAGTACGGTCGCGTCACCATTGAACATTGCCTCAGAGAACATACCGTAGTTAAAATGGTAGGATAGCTGCTTAGCACCACGACCGAAGTAACCCTGGCCATCAGCGCAGGGCCAGCGACGGTTCTGCCAGTCATTTTGACCGCACCCAGTGGTGTAGCCGGGTTGACCTTCTGACCAGCCCATTTCGCGCACATGGACCAGCGCCTGCTGCCACTCTTCCAGGCGTAGCGGGTTGTCTGACACATTGTCTTTCGAAATATGGCCACCCGTTTCCTGAGCAAAGTGTGCAAATGCCGTAACGATAGACTTTTTACAAATAGCATCAGCATTGCGGCCATCAGTGTAATCACCACAAAAAGCTGGAAACTTACCAATTGCGCGTAAAAATCGTGTATAGGTGTACTCAGGTGCCGCCATTTGAGTCAAAAAATCCCACTCACTTTGACCAAATACTCGCTCTACACGTTTTACGTTATCGGGGTTGCTTGCCGCACCCGGAACAATTGCATCAACGATGGCATTGCTGCGTGTTTGTAGTGCTTTTGCCCAGACCGCATACATAGGGTTAGCAGTCAGCGTTGACTCGGCAGCCTGAAGGCCCGCACGATCAAGTAAATATGCACCTGAATTGTTTGGATCGGGCTGTACATTGAGGGCTAAAGCGGGGGCACTCAGGCCCCCAATCACTGCAAGACTGACAAAGTTTAGTTTATTCATAGGACATCCTTTACATGTTGTTGTGTTGTGGGACACTCTGCGAGCACCCCGATTTCGTTTATTATCGTTGTTGTGCACAGCCTGCCAATAAAGATCATTGCAACATCTACATCAGACACACTGTTGTCACAATTATTACCAAGATGACATCGCTGTCAATAACAGTTGAACATAAAACACACTAATTTCGTACCTATTTTGTACAAGTTTTTTTGAACAGCTTTGTTTTCAATTAAGAAATGCTGCAAAATGATCTCCTTGTAAATGACACTTGGCAATCGCATATGATCTCAATCCTCCCACTCAACACAACTCATTACCCGGCCGTAATCGAACTCGCTAATCTGGTCCACGGAGAGAATTACCTCGATCTTGACGGTATTAAAATGATGCATCAACGAGGCACTCAACATGATCTGAATGCCTCTTTCGTTGCTGTTGATGAGTTACAACGAGTTGTTGGATTTAGAACATCATACAGCGCTGGCCAGTGGCCCATTGATAAATGGTGTTCGACAACGCTTTGGCCGGTGGACCCAAAGCAGATGGCGTACTTTAAGTGCATTGCAATTCATCCGGATGCACAGGGACAGGGAATTGGACCTAAGTTACTCAAAGCATCTGTTGAAGTGCTGAAACAGCAAGGAGCTAAGGCGGGTGTATCTCATCTGTGGATGCAAAGCCCAGGCAATGGTGCAGTCAAATATTTCTCCAAATCTGGGGGGAAGCTTGTCAAAGCCCATGATGATCGCTGGCTGGATCTCTCCTTGTACGAAGGGTATTGTTGCCCTGTCTGTGGCAACGAATGTCATTGTCAGGCAGCTGAAATGGTATTGGAGTTCTGATGCACGCTTTTGATCCTCTCCATGCACCTCACTGCCAGGGGCAAGCATTCGCGCCTAGTTATTGGGCCGCAACTCAGCCCCTGCCAGTCGCAAACTCCGCGCCTCAGGCTTCTGAGCATTTTGACGTGGCCATCATTGGTGGCGGCTTTAGTGGATTATTGAGTGCTTATTATCTGGCCCATATTTATCAGCAGAAGGTATGTGTCCTTGAAGCCAATCAGGTTGGCTTCGGCGCGAGCGCCCGGAATGCAGGATTTGCGCTACCTGGCTCAGGGCGGCTTGGCTACGCCGATTATGCAAAACGCTGGGGAATGGATGTCAGCCGTGGAATTTATGATGAATTTCAGGGCGGTGTGAACAGAGTCCGCTCTTTGATTGAAGCACACCAGATAGACTGTGACGTACAAGCATCGGGCTATCTAAAAATAGCACATAATGCTCAGGCTTATGCCAACTTACAAAGCGCTGCGCAGTTTATCTCAGATAATTTCGGCAATGACGCGAGCAAGCTACTCAGCCGCGATGCGCTTGACGCACAGTTCATGTTAAATCACCATGCTCATGGTGCAATGCGCTATGAGAATGGCTTCGGTTTACACCCACTCAAACTGCTACTTGGCTATCGCAACATGGCTATCAAGGCTGGGGTGACTTTATTCGAGCATAGCCTTGTTAGTGAGGTTAACCATAGCCAGCGCCACCAACTGAGCGTTAACGATCAAACTATCAGCGCTGATAAGCTGTTGTATACCGGTAACGCGTACAATAACAAACACAGTCATCCATTGATTAACAACCGCTATCTGCCTATCCTCAGCAGTATCTTTGTGACCCGTCCGCTCAGCAATGACGAACTGACACAAACTGGCCTGAAAACTCATCAGGTCGTCATGGATACCCGCAGGCTTAAATATTACTACCGGCTACTGCCAGATAATCGACTGTTATTTGGTGGCCGAGGTGCTGTTTTCGCCAAAGATCAACATAAAACCAAATACCTTACTCATCTTAAATCGGCTCTTGCCGAGTGCTTTCCGTGCCTCACTAACATAGCACACGACTTTTACTGGCATGGCTATATTGCAGCAGCCCTGGATGATATGCCGCATGTCTTTTTTGAGGAGAATGTCGGCTACATTTTGGGTTATTGTGGTTCTGGTGTGTCATTTAGCTCGCAAGCTGCATATCGACTGGCTCAACTAACAATGAGCGATGCGGTACCTAACTTACCACTTTATCAACGGCCTTTACCGAAAATTCCCTTTCCGCAGCTCCGCCGTTTTGGCCAGCTAGGTTACTATCACCTGGCACAAATTCAGGACAAGTTTTCGTAAAATAGCAGCTGGTACAGGGATGGATTTTTAGCAATCCGCGTAATTAAGTAGCCAATCTTGGGACGAGTAAATCTCGCGATAACGCTACTTAAGCGCCCTGCTATCGCTTAGGCACCCGGGACCTACCAGGGAATGGCAAGCCCCTGATAGTCATAGAATCCGCCGCTTTGCGCTTCATGAAGCTCATCCAAAACTTGTTTAAGCCCTTGTGCAGATTCTTCGGGTGAGATCAGTGCATTGGGACCACCCATATCAGTTTTTACCCAGCCCGGGTGCAATGCGACGGTTTTGATCCCTTCAGGCAAAAGGTCATTTGACAGGCTTTTAATCACCGAATTTAGAGCCGCTTTCGAGCTACGATAGATATAGCCGCCCCCTTTGGTGTTGTTAGTCATGCTGCCGACTTTGGATGACAGGACAGCAAATGTTTTCACGTCACCTAACTTAAGGTGCGCGCTAAACGCTTCGGCCAGCTTCAAAGGTGCAATCACGTTGACTTCCATCACATGCTTCCACTGCTCAACATCACAATCACCAAAAGCATATCCTTTTGGGCCATAAACCCCGGCATTATTAATAATTAAATCGATAGGCGTCTCACTCAGCGATTTCGCCAGTTTGTTCATCTGCTCATACTGGATGACGTCCAGTGCAAATATCTGCAAATGACTAAATTGCTGCTCAAGCTGCCACAATGCCTCTGCGGATTGCGGCGTTCTACAGCTGGCCAATACTCGCCAGCCCTGCTCAAGATAAAGCTTAACGAGTGCAAGCCCGATCCCCCGATTTGCACCTGTGATAAAAAGTGTGTTCATAAGTTTATTTCAGCCTTTACCTAACGCCTCACTGACCATTATATATGTTTCGCTGTCACCGGGGTCACTTACTTTGTTAACCATGACAAGGCTTGAGTTTTTTCCTCAAAATACCGAGACTCACCTTCAACAAACCAATTACCCACCACGGCCGCAAATTTTTGCCAACGACTGTTCCCCAGTACTGCAATTTTATAAAAATCATGACTGTGACGCAGTGCAAGTGCTACATCGTCCCAGGCTGCATGGAGGTCCCAGCCTCAAACTCGGTAACATCCACCAAGACCCTGATTTTCTGACCAACTGCTGCTCTCAATGCACTATCGATCACAGCTTTAATGGCCATATAATCAGCATGACTGACCTTGCCCAGCGCTTTAAAACTCATTAATAGGTCGCCATTTAAGCGTTCAGTATCGACGGAGATTGAATGAAAGCGCTCCATGGCAGTCTCAGCTCAGGATATGGGTTGTACTAATCCAAATTAGCAGACAGGTTAACAAAAAGGCAAAAAATAAACGTAAATTACGCAACTGTGCTGGTGTTTTAATGAAACGGTGCAATACGCCGCCGAGCATCAGCCACAGACTATCCACGACAATGGCAACAACAAAGCAGGTGATCGCTGCCAACATGGCTCCCATCATCGGGCTGACATCAGGTACACTGTTATTAGCAAAAATAGCAATACAGGCTGCGTAAGCTTTGGGGTTTAACAGGTTCAAAATAAACCCGTCCCGGAACCCCACTTCACTCCCCTCAATATCCGACAGACCGCTTTGATTATTTGCAATTTTATACGCGACGTAAAACAAGTAAACAATGGCCACAATCTGACATACCGCGCTGAGATTAGGATAACTCAACAGCAGTGCGCCCAGACCCGTAGCAGCCACAATAATAGCAACGAGCAAACCCAGCAGAATACCAATTAAAAATGGTACACCACGGGGAGCCCCAGAACTGGCTCCAACCGCAGCCAATGCCAGTGGAGCGGGTCCGGGAGAGCCAATGAGTAAAGCCGTTGTCAGGGCTATCGACAATAACACTTCATACATCTACTTCGTTCCTTAAGAAATCAGCCCGGATAAACCGGGCCGATGTACGTCGTTAAACTTGTTCTTGTGGGACTCTGACATGTCCCTCCATCACCACCCTAGCGCTGCGACTCATCACCGCTTTTTTGGCCAGCCAGCGACCATTCACTTGCTCCGCTTCAGCCCCCACTTTTAGCGTGCCTGAAGGGTGACCAAACGTAACACTGTTACGCTCTCCCCCACCTGCCGCCAGGTTCACCAATGTGCCAGGAATGGCAGCAGCTGTGGCAATCGCAACCGCCGCGGTGCCCATCATAGCGTGGTGCAACTTGCCCATAGATAAAGCGCGAACAGATAAATCAATATCTTGCTCTGCAATCACTTTTCCACTGGATGCGGTATACGCTTTGGCCCCGCACACGAACGCAATCTTAGGCGTATGCTGACGTATTTTGGCTTCATCAATATGCTCAATCAAACCCATCTTGACTGCGCCATAAGCGCGGATTTGCTCAAATCGCGCCAGTGAAGCTGCATCGCCATTAATGGCTTCTTGCAGCTCCACCCCCGTGTAACCCAAGTCCTCTGCGCGGAAAAACAGGGTCGGGATCCCTGCATTTATCATAGTCACATCAAAAGTGCCAATATCGGGCACTACCAGTTGATCGACTAAATTACCACTTGGGAACATATCGGCATCAGCATCTGCCGGATCAATAAACTCCACCACCACTTCGGCAGCAGGAAAAGTCACACCATCTAGCTCAAAATCACCGCTTTCCTGAACTTCACCATTGAGCATGGGAATGTGCGCAATAATGGTTTTTTCTATGTTGGCTTGCCAGATCCTTACTACGGCTATGCCGTTTTCAGGGACTCTGCAGGCATCAACCAGACCATTGCTAATCGCAAATGCCCCCACAGCCGCGGTCAGGTTACCGCAGTTACCACTCCAGTCGATAAAAGGTTTATCTATGGCAACCTGGCCAAAAAGATAGTCCACATCGTGCTCAGCTTTGCTACTTTTAGACAAGATCACGGTTTTACTGGTGCTGGAGGTCGCACCGCCCATTCCATCCGTTTGTTTACCATAAGGATCCGGGCTGCCAATTACTCGCAGTAACAGCTTATCGCGCGCTTCACCAGCAGTCTGTGCGACTTCCGGCAGATCACTGAGATTAAAAAACACACCTTTGGAGG
The DNA here is from genome assembly GCF_015356275.1 of Pseudoalteromonas sp. PPB1. Taxonomy (NCBI): domain Bacteria; kingdom Pseudomonadati; phylum Pseudomonadota; class Gammaproteobacteria; order Alteromonadales; family Pseudoalteromonadaceae; genus Pseudoalteromonas; species Pseudoalteromonas sp. PPB1. The sequence goes on from NZ_JACEQV010000017.1 coordinate 7,754, forward strand.
TGCCGCCACGCATATAAGTCGCCGGCACACGTAATTGAGGTTTGAAAGTCATCATTTTTATCCTAAATAGCAGCGCGGACACCCACAGTGAATGCCCACGGCTCAGGTAAGCTCCGCATTGGCTGCGGAGCAGGAGCGGAATCGATTATGCGTTTGCTTCCAGAAAATCTTTGGCAAAACGTTGCAGTACACCACCTGCTTCGTAAATGGACACTTCTTCTTCTGTATCCAAACGACACAATACAGGTACTTCGATTTGTACCCCATTGTTACGATGGATGATCAACTTTAAGGTCGCACCCGGCGTGCGCGTGCCTTCCACGTCATAAGTTTCGGTGCCATCCAGTTCCAGAGTCTTGCGCGTTGTACCATTTTGGAATTCAAGCGGTAATACACCCATACCTATCAGGTTGGTACGGTGGATACGCTCAAACCCTTCTGCCACAATCACCTCGACCCCAGCCAGACGCACGCCTTTGGCTGCCCAGTCTCGAGAGGAGCCCTGGCCATAATCTGCACCGGCTACGATAATCAGTGGCTGCTTGCGATCCATATAGGTTTCGATTGCTTCCCACATACGGGTTACTTTACCCTCGGGCTCTAAACGTGCTAAAGAGCCTTGCTTCACCTCACCGTTCTCCAGCACCATTTCGTTCAGCAGCTTTGGATTCGCAAAGGTAGCTCGCTGTGCGGTCAGGTGATCGCCCCGGTGCGTTGCATACGAGTTAAAATCTTCTTCAGGTAGGCCCATTTTCGCCAGATATTCACCGGCGGCGCTGGATGCCAGAATTGCATTCGACGGAGACAAGTGATCTGTGGTGATGTTATCACCGAGAATCGCAAGTGGTCGCATACCTTTCATAGTGCGCTCACCCGCTAATGCGCCTTCCCAGTATGGCGGACGGCGAATATAGGTGCTCATTGGGCGCCACTGGTACAATGGATCATTGTCTTCGCCATAATCAACGCTGAGATCAAACATCGGCTCATAGACGGCACGGAATTGTTCAGGCTTCACACTCTGAGCAATCACCGCATCAATCTCTTCATCGCTCGGCCAGATGTCTTTTAACGTAACCGGGTTGCCTTCCTGATCATTGCCCAAAACACCGTTTTCGATATCAAAGCGAACTGAGCCCGCGATAGCATAGGCCACAACTAGCGGTGGTGATGCCAGGAAAGCCTGTTTAGCATAGGGGTGAATGCGACCATCAAAGTTTCGGTTACCAGATAGCACCGCGGTGGAATACAGATCGCGGTCAATCACTTCCTGCTGAATTTTTGGATCCAGTGCGCCACTCATACCGTTACAGGTAGTACAGGCAAATGCAACGATACCAAAGCCTAACTGCTCCAGCTCAGGGAGTAACTGCGCTTCTTCCATATAAGAACGAACCGCTTTAGAGCCCGGCGCAAATGACGTTTTTACCCAGGGCTTGCGACTCAGGCCCAGTTTATTCGCATTACGTGCTAACAGCCCCGCCGCGACCACGTTACGTGGATTACTGGTGTTGGTACAGCTGGTGATGGCTGCAATGATCACCGCACCGTCCGGCATTTCACCATCACGCTGTTCATAGTCAGCTACAATACCCTGCTTGGCGAGGTCTGCCGTTGCGACACGTCGGTGCGGGTTAGATGGGCCAGCCAGGTTGCGGCCAACGGATGATAAATCAAATTTCAGTACGCGCTCATAATGCGCTCCGGTCATGGCATCAGCCCATAAACCTGTGTGTTTCGCATATTGTTCAACGAGTTTGATCTGCTCATCATCACGACCTGTTAAACGCAGGTAATCGATAGTTTGCTGATCGATATAGAACATGGCAGCTGTTGCACCGTACTCTGGCGTCATATTTGAAATAGTAGCCCGATCGCCTAAGGACAGACCATCACAGCCTTCACCGAAAAACTCAAGGTAAGATGAAACCACACGCTCCTGGCGCAAGAACTCAGTGATGGCCAGTACGATATCCGTCGCAGTGATCCCCGGCTGACGTTGACCAACCAGCTCGACACCGACGATATCAGGCAAACGCATATATGATGCGCGTCCCAGCATGACGCTCTCAGCTTCAAGGCCACCCACGCCTACTGCGATCACACCCAGCGCGTCAACATGCGGCGTATGGCTGTCGGTACCAACCAGGGTATCCGGAAATGCCACGCCATCACGCGCCTGGATAACCGGCGACATTTTCTCTAAATTTATCTGGTGTAGAATACCGTTGCCTGGCGGGATCACGTCGACATTTTTAAATGCGGTTTTAGTCCAGTTAATAAAGTGGAAACGGTCGTCGTTACGTCGATCTTCAATCGCCCGGTTTTTCTCAAAGGCATTCTCTTCATAGCCTGCGTGTTCAACCGCTAGACTGTGATCAACAATAAGCTGTGTCGGGACCACGGGGTTTACTTTAGCCGGATCGCCGCCTTTTTCTGCTATGGCGTCACGCAGACCAGCAAGGTCTACCAGTGCAGTCTGGCCGAGGATGTCATGACAAACCACGCGCGCCGGAAACCAGGGGAAATCCAGATCGCGACGACGTTCGATAATTTGAGTCAGGTAATCGTTGAGTTTTTCAGGCTCAGCGCGACGTACCAGGTTTTCTGCTAACACTTTAGAGGTATAAGGCAAGCCATCATAAGCACCCGGCTTAATGGCTTCGACCGCTTCGCGGGTGTCGTAATAACACAACGAAGAGTCAGGTAATTTTTTGCGAAATTGGCTGTTCATAACTACTTCCAGAATTGCTCGTTGGCTCAACGACACAGATCTTTATAATTGTTGTTGACGATCTGTGTCATTAGGTGACGTGAAATGTTGATTTAGATATTAACGCTCAGACATAGGCGGAACCGGACGTAGCTCCTCACCCGTGTAATCCGCTGACGGACGAATGATACGGTTGTCTGCTCTTTGCTCCATAACATGACCTGCCCATCCTGTTAATCGTGACATCACGAAAATGGGTGTAAACAGCTTGGTTGGGATCTTCATGAAGTGATAGGCCGATGCGTGGAAGAAATCTGCGTTACAGAACAGCTTTTTCTCACGCCACATTACCGCTTCACAGCGCACAGAAACAGGGTAAAGAACTGTGTCACCGACATCTGCAGCAAGTTTTTCTGACCACTGTTTGATGATTTCGTTGCGCGGATCTGACTCGGAGTAGATAGCATGTCCAAAGCCCATGATCTTCTCTTTACGCTCAAGCATGCCCATCATTTCCTGCTCTGCGTGATCAGCAGATTCAAAGCGCTCAATCATTTCCATTGCAGCTTCATTTGCACCACCGTGCAAAGGACCACGCAATGAGCCAATGGCACCAGTAATACACGAGTGCATGTCTGACAGGGTAGACGCACAAACACGCGCCGTGAAAGTAGACGCGTTAAACTCATGCTCTGCGTATAGGATCAGAGAAACATGCATAACACGCTCATGTAATTCGTTTGGCTTCTCTCCATGCAGCATGTGCAGGAAGTGGGCGCCGATTGAATCGTCATCAGTTTCAACGTCAATACGAACGCCGTCATGGCTAAAGCGATACCAGTAACAGATGATGCTTGGGAAGCACGCCAACATTCGGTCAGTAATCGCCTGCTGCTGTTCAAAATCGTGCTCACCCTCTAGGTTGCCCAGCATAGAACAACCAGTACGTAATACGTCCATTGGATGTGCGTCAGCCGGAATACGTTCTAGTACTTCTTTGAGCGCATCTGGCAGTCCACGCTGAGATTTCAGCAGAGCTTTGTAGCTGTCTAGCTCCTGTTGATTCGGTAGTTTGCCTTTTAGGATCAGATACGCAACTTCTTCGAACTGACAATGCTCTGCCAGGTCTTTCACGTCGTAACCGCGGTAGGTCAGGCCTGAACCTGATACACCCACTGTCGACAGTGCCGTTTTACCTGCAACCTGACCGCGAAGGCCTGCACCGCTTAATACTTTAGCCATTTTGTTATCTCCTGAATTTTTACCTGCTGGTTAATTTCATTATAAGAAAGGCCACATATCAGCGGCGCTTGCTCATTATCCTTTGTGTCTTTTACTTATTTTTACCCTGGGCAAATAACCCATCGAGCTTTTGCTCATATTCGTGGTAGCCAAGATAGTCATACAAGTCCATACGAGTTTGCATGTTGTCTATGACGGCTTTCTGATCGCCATTCTCTAAGATGGACTGATACACCATTTCTGCTGCTTTGTTCATAGCACGGAAGGCACTTAACGGGTAAAGCACCATATCAACGCCCCACTCGCCCAATTCTTGTTTATTCCACAACTCGGTTTTACCGAATTCCGTGATGTTTGCGAGAATAGGCACATCCAGCGCCTCTGAAAACGCGCGATAATGTTCTTCTGTCTGAACGGCTTCTGCAAAAATCCCATCCGCACCCGCTGCAACATATGCTTTGGCACGCTCAATTGCCGCTTCCAGACCTTCCTGTGCAAACGCATCAGTACGGGCCATGATGAAGAAGTCAGGATCGGTACGCGCGTCAACGGCAGCTTTGATCCGATCAACCATTTCCTCAGTCGAAACAATCTCTTTGTTTGGACGGTGACCACAACGTTTTTGTGCTACCTGATCTTCCAGATGCACTGCCGCTGCACCAGCCTTTTGCATTTCCTGAATGGTTTTAGCAATATTAAACGCCCCACCCCAGCCAGTGTCGATATCAACCATCAGAGGTAAATCACAAGCTGAGGTGATGCGCTGTACATCAGCAATCACATCATTTAGAGACGTAATACCCAAATCTGGCAGACCATAAGATGCGTTGGCTACGCCACCACCGGAGAGGTAAATCGCCTGATGGCCAATCTTCTTCGCCATAATTGCGCTGTAAGCATTGATGGTGCCTACAATCTGTAGCGGCCGATTGGCTTTGAGCGCGTCGCGGAATTTTTTACCTGCGCTGAAGATACCTGTACTCATAAGTGTGTCTCCCGGATAATTACTGGTGCTGTTTGGTTAACTTGGTAGCAATGTTATTTTTTGAATATTGAATATGGCGACGCATTAGCATCTCTGCCAGTTCGGCATCCCGGCTTGCGATAGCACGCACTATGTGTTTGTGATCATCGTAGGCCGTCGTTACATGCGGCCCGGCCATTCCGAGCTGCACCCGATACATACGTGCCAGGTGATAAATACCATTACTCAACATGGCGATAAGCTGCTGGTTCTGACTACCCATAATGATGCGGTAATGAAAATCCAGATCTCCGGCTTCCTGATAGTAGGATTCACCGCCTTTCACTTCATCGAACTGCTCATTCAACAGGCTGTTGAGTTTAGTGACTTCATCATCTGGCATATGCTGTGCTGCCAAACGTGCGGCCATACCTTCGAGAGCCTCACGCACCTGATACAATTCCATCAAGCCTTCTTCACTTAATGAAACCACTCTGGCGCCCACATTCGGACGACGCTCAACCAAATGACAGGCCTCAAGACGGTTTATCGCTTCCCGTACAACAGCGCGACTTACTTCATATTTTGTCGACAATTCCATTTCGCTCAATTTAGAGCCAGCCGGAACATCACCTTCAACAATCTCTTTCCTAAGCCGGAAAAATGCTTTATCTGAAGCAGTTACGGCACTTTCATGCATAAAGCTCATTCTGTCTTCGCCTTCCGGTCTTGTTAAAAGTTGTAGACAATATAGTGTTACTTGACGTTTACGTCAACCTAACACCAAGCAGATTGTCGACAATTTCAAATATACAGGGTATTCGTGAAATTTATGGCCAGGAAGCCATGAGCCAGACTTAACAAGAACGGTTCCAGTTAACAACCAACTTATGTTCAGGATGTATACTATGAGAAAGAGTTAAATCACTGTTTGGCAATAGGGGCAGGCCACTAGTAACTTACTATACTTAATTCAAAACACTCCTGAAGCGCTTGAGAACAGTATGTATGTCACCCATTTAAAAGGGTTTTCACTTTATTTACCAGTTCCTCTGTTATACCTGCTCTGCACATCCACAATGGCGCAAGATAAGCCCAGTCAAAATGCAAAGGTAGTACAACTAGAGCGAATTACAGTGACGGCTAATCGCCGTAAACAAGATTCACAGGCTGTCTCATCTTCAATGTCCGTATTAAGTGATGAAGACATGGAGCGCGCAGGTATTATCAACATCACCAGATTAGATGGTCTCATTCCCGGATTACGCATCGGGCAGTCTGGAGCCGAAATACGCCCGGCGATGCGCGGAGCAAGAACCAACGAAGTAGGAGTATCCGGCCCTGGGATTGCCGAACAAGTTGTCGGGATTTTTCAGGATGGAGTCTATGTACCAACAACCACGGCAGGCATAGGCGCTTACGTTGATATTGACCGGATAGAAGTCTTAAGGGGCCCTCAAGGTACTCTTTATGGCCGTAATACATTTGCGGGAAGTATTAACATCGTTAGTAAACAACCTGACTTTGAGTCACTGCAAGGCAGCATTAAATTGCTCAGAGGTAGCTACCACAGAAACCGCTATGAGGGAATGGTCAACCTGCCCATCAGCGGTTCGCTTGCAACCCGGCTGGTCATGGTGACAGATCAACACCAGGGCTTAATTGCCAACCATCATCTGCCAGGCCCGGAGGACGATCTCAGAGAGAAAGACTTATTTTACGCGCGCTGGATCTCCAAATTTCTGAGTAACTCCGGTTTTCAGATGACCGTACGATTGGATTTCTCCAGTAAAGACGGCAACTCAGATGCGATTTGGGGCTATCAACAAATATATGGTTATCAGCTCAGTGAAACCGATCCTGGTTCCGGCATTTTTCATCCTCAAGCCACTGTCACACCGGGCCACATTTACCAGCCTGATAATGTCAGAAATGACGACACAGGCCCATATGATGTGTATCGCAACGCACAGTCTTTTAATAAGCAAGACGAGCTATCTGGCACCGTGCTGTTAGAGTGGCACGATGCGCTGGCTCACTATAAATGGACCAGCAACTACACCAAGTTTAGTGGTAAACAATTTTACGATAATGACTTCAGCGATGGCGGTACAGACAAAGTAGGTGGGTTCGGCCGTCAGGACGAACAATATAGCTGGTCCTCAGAACTACAAGCGTCTTGTGCAACTACAGGCCCGCTGTTCTGGATTGCAGGCCTGAACATATTTCATCAGGAAGCTGACTGGGCGTGGTTGTGGCACACAGACAACAATGGTGACGGTATTGCAGACAGCATTCATGTGCCATCCTGGGGCAACCCTGAGCATGACCCTCATATCACCCACTCAACAGCACTATTTGGCCAACTAAGGTTTGCACTAAACGACAAGCTTCGTTTAATCGGCGGTTTACGTTACAACAAGGATCAGAAAGACTTCACAGGCAACCTGACCCCGCAATGGCAAAATTCAGCCTTGCTGTACAAAGCGGGGGTGGAACTTAAAGTCAACGAGGACGCATTGTATTACGCCAGCATTGCCAATGGCTATCGCACAGGAGGTGCCAATGATGCACGCGTGATCGAGCGTGGCGCAGACCCTTTTTACAACAATGAGCAGGTTGTTTCCTTTGAGTTAGGTATGAAGCATTCTCTCCTGGGAGGCGCAATGCAGTTGAATATATCCGCATATATGAATAAGTACAGCGATGTAAAAGCACAACTGTTTGCCATTGCCTGCAATGATGTTAACTCAGGCCATACGGTGACCCAATGCCTTACTGACGGCACCAGTACCACATTCGAATATTATGAAAACGGTGGGGATATAGCCTCTTTGGGCCTGGATCTAGCGCTGTTCTGGTTACCCATGGACGATATGCGCCTGTCCGCCAATATGACCTGGATTGATGCTCTATTCAGCGATGACTTTAAAGTTGGTAATGCGGCGCTTCGTCCGCTCCTTGGGCTTGGAAATCTGGATGGCAGGCAAGATATTAATGACCACACCAGCCAGTTTAGTTTTGCCCGCTGGCAACCAGCAATGACCTCAGAATACACGCTGGGGTTCAGTGCGCTCTATCATTTCTACCTGGATGAAGCGTCCTATTTAACACCGTACATCCAGCTCAGTTATAAAGACGACTACTACGCATTTGACACCAACATCCCAGAAGTTAAAGTCAATGCTCATTTGATGGCCGATGCGCGTCTTATCTGGACCCTGAGTGACAGAACAGACATTCAGTTCTTTGTAGAAAACCTGACCAACCAAAATGTACTCAACCGCGCTGTTGTGCACTCTCAAATCGTTAATGGTTTGCCTGCCAATTCAATCCAGGCCAACTGGAACAATCCGAGGACATGGGGTGTTGTATATCGATATCAGTTTTAGTACGCGCCGGCAAAGGTGCGCAGCTACCGGCTATAACCTGCAATGATATTCGCCAGTATGCCATTGCGTTTTGCCAACGCGATGACCTGATTAATCTCTGCCAATAGACTGGCACACCAGGAGTGGCGAGATAATAATAAATGTACATCGAGCACGGCAACGGGGTGCGGCAGAGCAATAAACTCATCCTGCAAGCCACTTTTTTGCAAAAACAGCAAACCATCTTGATAATCCAGCACAAAGTAATCCGCAAGTCCTTCTATAAGTGGTCGCAGTACATTGACCTCAAAAGTGGCTTTATGCGCAGCGACACTAACGAAACTGGATTTGTTTTCGGCCACAAAACTATCAAATGCCTGGCCATAGCTACCTCCGAGCGGTTTTAGCCCCACACGCCCCTTCAGGTGCTCAAGCTTCTCAAACACAAATGGCCTGTCTTTATGTACAAACACCCTGATCTCATTACGGTAATAAGGTGCGCTGTACTGGAATAATGCACTGCGCTGCTCGGTTTTGTAGGCGCCAGAGACAACATCAAGCTGCCCCACTTCCACCATTTTTAGTACACGTTTCCAGGGTAAAGGCGGCGCGACCCATATTGGTAGATTTAACTGCTCGCCAATGTACTCGAGCAACTCAAACGAAACCCCCTCTGCTTGATCCGTTTGCTCATTGACATACCCAATAGGCCACCAACTTATCGGTCCACCCACCCTCAACTCCTGACAGCTCCCTGTCACGCTGGCACTCGCTGCAAACCCACATATTATTAGGGCCAAAAGTAAAATGACTCTGATATATTTCAGACAATAAGAAAAACGATTGAAACAGGCAGTCAAACGGCACCACTGTGGAAGGTGAACACATTCTAACCATAGACAGACAAAAGGTGATTATCCAGTATTGCGCTTAGTTCAAAAGCCTTGCGCATCATCATAGAGCTAAACGTGAGGAATAATCTGAGGACAGGCTCGATGGCCTTATTTCAGTTGCTCTATGCTACATTTTAGCCCGCAGATTTGGCACACCTATTTTGCTCGCTAAGGGGATTTCATTGCGCCAAAATAAATTTGTTTAATTGAAGAAAAATACCCTGCTCTTATTATTGTGATAAAGTCCTCTGCATTAAAACTGTAATGCCTACTAATACTTAGGGTTTACAATTAACTCGCGTCACAATGGTATATAGTATAAAAAGGTACTTCACATTCTAGTGGACAAGAGTGTAAAATAGTTCTTGCAATAATCTAAATAAGTTAAGGGAAAAAACTTTATGAATCTTAAGCTCCTACTCATTTCTGGGCTCGTGTTAATGAACACAGCCTGCTCCAGCGACGATAACACACCTGAACCTCAGCCAGATAATAACGCTGGTGAAGAACAAAACCCGACTACTGACAAAGATACTGATAAAGACACCGATCAGGATGCGGATAAAGACACAGATCAGGATTCGGACAAAGATACAGATACTGATCCAGAGCTACCGGCATTGATATTTGACTTCTCTTCACAAGGCAAATTCAGCAGCATTACTGCAGATGTAGGGTCTCCTGTAACTTTTCAGGGAACACTGAATCGAGATGATAGCGACATTACCAGTTGCCAATTAGACTTTAATGGCGATGGTATTTTCGACCATGACCTGACCTCTTGCAGTGAGTTTACTGTCAATAATACGTATGACACACCTGGAGTCTATGCTGTTACCGCGAAAGCAAACTTTGCAGATGGTACAGCAAGCTCTCAGATGCTTTTAGTTACGATCAACGGCAATATATCCTTAAGAGCACACGTGAGTGCGAACACGGCATCTTATGGTTACCTCGACACTGTGCAGGATATCAACAAAATTATCATCGATGATGGCGCAACATTGCGTTTTGATATTACAAGTCAATTTGAACTGGCTAGCATCCTTGTATCTTACAACGGAAAACAAGTCGAAGTAGATACCTCATCTAAGCGCTTCACCTTCCCTGCGTTCGAAATGCAAGAAGAGACTCACCTGCTGGCAACCATTAAAGATAAGAATGGCCAAACAGCATTGCTGTCTTTACCTATGTACCCAAATAATCGACCTGTTGTTGAAGAGTTCACAATTAATGGGCAAGATCTCATTGCTGCGGACAATTTCACCATTGATGCGCAAAGCACTTTAGCCTTTGCTGCTAAGTGCAGTGATGATAACGGAGACTGCCGTTTATCGCTGAAACTCGAAGACGAAATTGTTCACACCTCGGACACTAATTCGCTGCAATATACTAAAGTACCACCTGTTACAGCTACCAAAGCGCACATTCAGGCAGAAGATGAACTGGGTTCTACCTCACTGAGTGCTGTCAACCTGCGATTGATCAATAAAAATGACGCATGGGAAAAAGCAGCAGACTTCGACGCCAGCTCAGTACACTCAATGGATGGCAACTACATTTACTACTACAGACAAACGGAAGATTCACGTTTTATCTCACAGTTTAGTATTAGTGAAGCGCATTCGATTGATCTACTCAACGTTCCTCAAGGCTTTGAAGTGGACAGCACCATTGTTCGTAAAGACAATATGCTCTACTTCAGTATCTCTAATCAAACAGAGAAACAGTATACGACATATAAGGTAGATACGGCTGACTTAAGCGCAAACATCATCGCCAACTACTTCTTGACTTCTGCGTCTGACAACTACTTATTGCTCAGAACATCTCACGAGCAAAAAGAGAATGCACTGCCTTATCTGTATAGTATTTCCGATGACGAACTTACCGCTTTAACTTGGCCTGACTACACCTACTGGTGCGATGCATATAGCGATGGCTTTTTCGTGAATAATGCAGGTACGGTTTACTATCAAAATAGCTGTCAACAATATGATGGAGCGCAAGTACGTCACTTTGAAAGCTTCAAATTTAAAGCCATTGGTGGTGAGTGGACTGATGTAGCACTTGACCTGTCGGGCGCACGTCGAATCGAGTTTATGGATGGCTACTATGTGGTCCTCACCTCTCCATTCGACCAATTTAACACTGACCCGAATTACAGCTTGTACTTCTTTGATTCCGAGTCTCATGCACAACTGGCTGTTAGTAGCTATAACACCGGTAGTACTGACCTGAGCCACTATCACTCGCCTAATCGTCAATGGTTTACTTTTGAACATGATGATAAAGTTTGGCGCTTCTCGAAGAGTAATGGCTTAGAGCAAGTATCGCTTCTCAACGAACCGACCGCTCCGCTTGCAGCAGCAGACAATGGTGAGGTCGTTCTAAAATATAAAGCGCAAGAGAGCGATGGCTCATCCAGTTACTTTATTGTAAAAGACAACCAGAATCAGGTGTTCTCTGAAAATCTCGGCACGCCACACAGCGTAGAAAATACCTGGCTGTGGATAACCGACAGAGCTATCTATACCAATAAATAGCCATGATTAGTACATACTAATTAGAATTAAGCGCGGCAGCTATCCTTTATAAGATCGCTGCCGCGCTTCATTTTCAATCATTCGAATAACGCTCAAACGGTTGCACATCAGGTAAAACATTGGCCAATTTATAATAGTTGCTTGACGTTAGGCACCAGCTCCACAGCAGACTGTTTAAGCCTCCAAGACACCTCATTGATAATGATAACGCTTCATCACATTTTCAACACTCAGGCTGCCACTTTTCACCGCATTGAAATCCCGTTCAGTAATTTGTTGAACGGTGGGGCGAGAGCCGTGTGCACCACTGTCATAACTGACAAAAAACTTGCGATTTTCACGGACAACCATACAACTAACGCCTCTTATCACTTCATAATCTAGTGCCATAATTTTTGCTCCAAAAGACAAGTTCGTGAACTTTTAGCCTGAGCGAATTAAGCGCGCCTCGTGAAAGCCAATAACAGTCAGCTTACCTATATCACTGCGGCGTAAACACTTTTTTACTCGACCCGTTTGTCCACTTTGCTCTATAAATAACAAACTAAGATACGTTAAAACTGCAAAGTAATATAAAGAATAAGGTTGTTACGATGCAAATTGAGCATCCTTGCTCTAAAGCCGAAGCTCGAGCGTTACAAGAAACGCTCGCCACTCAGGTTATAAGTAAAGATCAATTTGACTCCATCACTACCATTGCAGGAACGGACGTAGCATATGACGGCGCAACGAATCTGTTGGTTAGGGCGATTGTTGTACTGGACGCCAGCACATCGGACATCATTGAAATTCAGGTAGTCACCGAAAGTGTACGTTTTCCGTATATTCCAGGCTTGTTCTCATTCCGCGAGTTACCTCCATTGCAGTCTGCTTTCGAGCAACTATCTTATAAACCAGAAATGATAGTGTGTGACGCCCAGGTCCTTGCTCCCCAAGGCGTTTTGATTTGGCCTTCCACCTTGGTCTTGCTCTAGATATTCCTACCATAGGATGTGTTAAAACACGCCTCACAGGCACGTATGAGACCTTAGTTAAAACATGGGGAGCAAACGTAACGCTGATATACGATTAACAAGCAGTTTTTCGGACTCAGGAACACATTAAGCCAGCCTGTGTCTCTGTTGGTAACAAAGTTAGTCTGAGCACAGCCAAAGAATGGTTCCTCAAACTCACCCAAAAATACCGATTGCCAGAAACAACCCGTCAGGCCGATCAGCAAATGAACCGCGTATTCAAAGCACTGTAAAAGCAAAGCACTGTAAAAGCAAAGATAATAAATACGCCCAGCGCAATCAGAGACTGGCAGGGTATGGGGGAGTTACACTTCCTTCTTTTGTTAATGGAAATTCTACTCAAGAACTGTTGCAGTTTATGGGGGAGTTACACTTTGAGAATGGCAGAACCTGGTGATACAGGCTCTGCCAACATTTAGATCATTTTGATGTGCGGCTTGTAACACCACCTAAAATAGATGCTCAAAAGACGCTTCCTCGCTCTGAATGAATGCTTCTTAAAAACTCCTTCTGAGAAACATCCTATTTAGCCCACTTGTTTAGAGGTAGACTCTTTTTACTCATCAAAAATTTCTCTTTAGCACCTCTCAGTGTTTGTCTGTTGGGCGTGCTATAGTCATCCAAATCTACAGCCCCAGAATCTTCCCATTCGCAAAGACCGCATATTTCGTAGTGACCCAATTCCGCCAGTGTCTTAAAACCACAACAGGGGCATGTATTTAATTCTTCAACATAACCAAGCACTTTGTACTTAGTTGACGTGAACAGTAACAGTTGCTCCTCAAGATATTCATTCGTTACACCGATATATTCACCGGATAAGCTTAATAGAATAAGTTCATCGTATTTTTTTTCGTCTACATCTGTGGGAAATTCTTCACAAGATAAAATTACACTTTGTAATTGTTGAGATAACTGCGAGAAGCATTCATCACTTTCATCAATTCCCCACATATCAATAATATGTGATTCCCTGTCTTCAGTACTGAGTGTAGCTAATACATTCTCACACACTATCCTTATGCCTCTATTTCGATCTATTTCTTTCATATTATAACGATTTCGCTAATTCTATTGCTGCTTTAAATGCGTCAGCATCTCTACCATCATCCTTATAAAATGTCCTAATTTCTCGGGATTTCGCATGACCCACCAATACTCTTCCTGAGCTAGGGTCGTGCTTAATTACGAAGTTACCAACATTTGCCTCTCTAAAATTGCCAGACTCTTTCGCAAAGTCTTTTGCAAGATTTAAGTACTCAGATTGAGATATATCGCCAAACTCATTCTGCTTCTTTACATGCTTTTCATAGTGCTTTTTCAATTGCCCTTTCGAAAACCCTTTCCACTTTATTGATGCAGCACTTTTTGCAACCAGCCCGGCTTCTATTATCTGCTCTTCCATAGTTTTTCTAGAAGAACCCGATGCTCCATCAAGACGACCTTGGGCCATCGCATATAAGCTATCCGCAACTTTATCTTGCCCAACTGCTTTTAGCTTATCCAGGGCTTTTTCAAAAACTTTAGATCCGGGCACTAACTGACTGATAGCCAGTCCTATTCCCATTGCCGTGAGCGTGTCTGCAAGAGCTTTATCTCCAGCTTCCGGGCCGAAATCATCATAGACCTGAGCAACTTCTACAAAGTCATTAACTAGCAAAGCCGTATCAATTAGCTTTAAAACAACAGGAATAAATATCAAGAACAATGCATTATTCTCTGCTGCATTCTTTCCGGCACTAGCAGCAATATCAACATCACCACCAGCAGCAAATGCTGCTAAACCCGCTCCCAATTTTGCCAGGTCAACACCTGCCGCTTTAAGTCTATGTAGCTCAGCCGAAATAGCAGGGTTTCTTTCCAATAGATACTGCTTTTTGCAATCTCAGCCTCTTGCCCCATCAAATTAGAATTGGCAAGCATCAAGTTAGCTTCACCTTCCAACAGCTTTGAAAGTTGCTGTTCTCGCTCTTCTATTTTCTTCTTTTGGGCATCGCCGATGATTTCACCAACGACTGCTCCACCGGCACCTGAAGCACAGCTGACACCATTTGCTGTCGAGCCGCTTGCCTCAGCCAAAGCTGCACCATAAATACACCCGGCTCCTGCATGTGCAATATAGCGAACTGCATCTGACCAATTATGTTCACTAGCCAAACCTTTGATCTCACTGGCCATATACTCGCCAAGCTGATCAACGCCATACTGCATCAATGAGGTTTTGAAAGAATCGCCAAAGCTTGTTCCGTTAATGGCTGCAGTTATACCTGCCCTTACCGTTGAAGTAACCACAGCCTGTGTTGCCTGATTAGCAATATCAATTGCCCACTCACTCGAGAAGAAGCGTGAACCTAGGTCAGCGTTAGCAAAGAATGATGAGCTTTTGAATACTTCACTATTAAGAACACCCGCAGTTGCCATTGAAACGGCTAACGAACGCAGTCCCTCACTAGAGGTAATATTCTTTATGGCACCGTCGATACCTTCACCATTAGCAATACTTGTTGCTGCCTGTGTCGCTAACGCCAGGGCACCAGCCTGCATTGCTGCACCATTAACAAAACCAACAGCACCAATAGAACCACTAGTACCGATCAATTGAGCACCAGCAGGTCCCATTGCAACCGACACTGCAATCGCTACAATCGCCATGGCCGCCGGGCTCAAACTGCTAGTCTTATCATGCTTATGAATTTCGACTAGTTTTTGATATACAAGATTAATATTTCCTGCAAATTCTGGATCATTGTGCAAGTCTGACATCCAACTTAGACTTTCGTTACCGCTAAATTTGTTTAGGGTCTGTTGGAGCGTCTCCCCCTCATACTGCCCCAGCTCCAGTGTCACACCGTGCGTTGCATGAACCTTAACACCACCAATGATCTCGTTATATACCGCGGTATCGACCGTATCCTGAATGGTTTCGGTCTTTATTTTCCATGTACCTTTTTTAACTCTATTGTAGAAATAATGATCCTGCTCTTTCGCCAGTAACAAGTTAACCTTGCCATTACGCGCATCAATAGTGGTACCAGTACCTGACGTGATTTGGGTTGCTTGTAACGTTACATCACCAAAGTCCGAGGCGATCATTACGCCTTTCCCTGCCTCAAGAGCTGAGCGGATAGCAATGGTCTGGAATTCCTGCTCTTCTTCCGTGGTTTTACCCCACTTGGCACTGGATTGTTTCTGGAACTGATTAAATTCGTTAGAGATAAAGATACCCTGGCCAGCCAGAATCTCGATAACCCCTTCGTCAGCATGTAGCTCTGCGGCTTTGAGTTCTATCGCACCCGCTGCCATCAGATAAATACTGTCTTTTGCAGAGAGCTTAGTGGTTAGATGTTCTACCTCTGAGGCGCTTTCTTTAAAGCCTTTATATTCTTTATTGCTTGAATAAGTGGTTTGTTGAGACTTTAAAATAATGTTGCCATCGGCACGTAAGCCAATGGTGTTACCATTGATTTCTCCACCTTCAACAACTATGTCACCGTAACTTTGAATACGAATATTCTGACCATCTACGGAA
Source organism: Pseudoalteromonas sp. PPB1 (assembly GCF_015356275.1). Taxonomy (NCBI): domain Bacteria; kingdom Pseudomonadati; phylum Pseudomonadota; class Gammaproteobacteria; order Alteromonadales; family Pseudoalteromonadaceae; genus Pseudoalteromonas; species Pseudoalteromonas sp. PPB1. The sequence continues at coordinate 24,025 of NZ_JACEQV010000017.1, forward strand.
GCAATTTGTCCGAGTCGGGTGCCCTGCCCATAAGCTGTGTTGTAACGGTGCAATACTGTTTTTTGTACGTACTGGCCAGCCACGATATCGACGTTTTGAGCCGCAGAAAGACGACCTGACAAATTTTGTAATGTGCCCCCCACAAATAGGTTTAAGTCGCCATCTGCGCGGATCTCTGCTTTGGGCATCACGGTAAGGTCTTTGGCCGTCTTTACAAAGGTGTCACGCTGAGTTTTAAGCGTACCACTATTAATTGTAATGCTTCTGAACTCAGCTCTTGAACCACCAAATTCTGTTACATGGCCATCAACTCTCTGATTATCAACGGTACTCTGAGTCAGGTGTACAACTGGCACCAATACCTTTTCGCCATTGATAGTCTGAAGTTCTGGCCAGATGAAGTTTTTATTGAAGCTCTTCAGGTTACTTTCTGTAACTTTATCGCCAAACTTAGTCGCAGTTGACCCTGCAAATTCAAATGCATTGTTGTACAAGTCATTAATTTGCTGTGTCTCATTGGTATACGAGCCATTGATCAAAGTACGGTTAAGCTGGTTATAGATTTGTGTTCGCACCATGCGCGATTGCACAAATCTGTCACCCACTCTTTTGGTCAACTCATAGTGCGGAAAAATAACCGTAATCGAGTCATTAGCAATAGGAATGTACTTTGGCGGATTCAGACCACTCTTGTTGTGTTCAACCAACTTTGCATGAAATGTTTCGATCGTCTGTGCGGAGCGCGCCTGTGAAGACTCTACTACATAGTCTGATTTAACAAATTGGCTGTCCGAATTGCTGACTTTAGTAAACGCCGGATCAGCATTAAGTTCAGCTGCGGCTTGCTGAGCATCGAACAAGGTGAAAGCCTGCGCAAGCGTCGGTAAACCGAGCTGACCAACTAATAATGCAATGTTTAAGTAACCGACACACTTTTGCCACAATGATATAGGCTTTTCAGGGTTGAAGTTATTGTTTTTCATACGATTCAAAGTCCCTTATAAATGCTTAATCAGATCAGAGAATGGTAATTCTTTGCTGAGCCGACGGTTATACTTGATATAGCCCTGACCAGAGCCAGGAGTCCATGTTTTGCCATATTCTATGTATACGATCGTTATGGTCTTATAATCGGCGCTAAATGCGTAAGACTGATACGATTTACTATCCATTGTTTCTATGGCTGTCGGATTATCTTTAGGTAGTGTGTCAACATAATTGATGGATGCTTGCTTTATCTGTGCGTGTGTCTTGCCAGTTGTGCCAACATAGTTATCTTTAATTTCTTCTTCTACGAGCTTAGAAATTCGAGTTCCAAAAGAAGAATTAACGCAAGCTGGAACCTCGACACCAACATAAAAAATGTACTTAGTTCCGTTACATACTTTGTAAGTACCAGAGAGCCAGTCACCTTCAGCTTTGATACTAGTTACCCGAGAATAATGAGTACTCGACTTATCCCAAATAAACTGGGCCTTATATTTATCAATCGCTTCTCTTCTGATCTGGTCCTGAACATTGATATTCTCTTGCGTATAGTCGGTCTCTGATAGCATTTGCTCATTCAGACCATATACATTACCTTGCAACGAAAGCAGGGTTTCAGCTTCAGCATAAGTTGTTATTGTATCGGTTTTACATCGGACTCCAAGCATGCATAGCCGCATATTCGTCACCGCAGCAGTTGCAATATCTCTGCTTAGTTCAAGTCCCACTGATTTCAACTCAAGCTGATGAAAGTGACTTTGCCCAAATACTTCAAAATATGAGAAAGCATTTACCAATTGCTCATCGGAATCTGTATTGTTACCATCACTGACTTTCAACTTGCCATAGCTAATAATGCGACCTGGGGGCGAGTACGCCGTTATTTTAGATTCAGTACCAACTTGTACTTCTTTGTAGGTGGCATTATCGGTCGCATCGTAAGACATTTGTGACACAAGGAAGGTCGTTGCTTCCAGTCTGTAACGCTCGTTGTAGAATTTAGGCGTATTTACGTCAAAATTACCCGCCTGATTGAGTGCCATAATGGCAGAGGAGTTACGAATGTAATATTTCGCTTTCAGTTCCAGGGCATGCTCTGCTGACATTCGTACCTGATTAGCCTGTATGGTGCTAACCTTTATGCCTGAATCCCAGCTTTCACCTGACCCTTTCTTCAATGAATAAGGATTTATATTCTCGATAGCTTTCGCACTGATTGACAAAGAATTAGCGTGAATAGAAGCACTAAGATTAGACCTGTTGGAACCACTGAAGGTCGCATTTTGATATAGGCCATGTTTAGCGCTGGTCACGTCTAAAGTCGGTGTTTTTAACGCTAATGGAGAAGGTGTGTAAGACCGTGTCGTACGAGAACCATTAGTAAAGATACCATTGGTCAAAGTAGCTTTAATGGTTCCAGCTTGCATAACGCCACCAAAACTGTTGTATACGTCGCCATCACTATCGATTTCAATACGCTGCCCAACAAGTCGGCCGCTGTTAATTACCCTCGCCCCCTTAAGTTCTATGGCCCTGCTATCAACTCGACCATAGTTGTAAAAAGTGCCCTCAGTCAGTACCTTGAATGTGCTTGCCATAACATGAGAAGAGCTCTGAACAGAGACTGTATTACGGTTTTTAACCGTTACAATGTTATCAGAATACAATTTACCAGATAAGAATACATTTCCACTGTTGCTCTGAGCGACCTGAATGAATATTCCCTCATTCGGCGCATAGAAGTCGTTTAACCTGGTACTGGTCGCTAGTGCATCAGATAGCGTATTTAGCTCAGTTTGTGAGGAAATGGATACCGGGCCCGCTGCTACGATACCAATACTAGCTGCTTTGAATGTGCCACCCGGAACATAAGATGATGTGGTCGTTTTTGCCGTCAGGATATCCAGGTTACTGTACTTAATACTAAATTCACCCGAATATAGATTGATGCCACCTGCACCAATAATGTAGTTACCCTCTGGTGATACTGAAAACCCGCCTCTGGGGTGACGCTCTGCTCTCAGGTTTGTATCAATTACGCCTGCGGTCACAATGCTTTTCGCGATTATTTCGAGAGACTGGACCCCTGGTGCAAAAAGATTATTGATGTCAACTTTACCTGTGCTGCCAGAGTTAAGGTTAGTACCCGAAAAAGCACCATTTAACAGGGTAACCCGCCCCATATTATCAAAACTACAGCTTTGGCAAGTTAAACTGGTGGAATTGGTCGCAAACACCACATCAATCATTTTTCCAACGACTGAAATTTTACTGTTTAGCTTCATATGTGGTGCTGTTATCACCAAAGTTTCAAGGGGGCTGTTTTCAGCCACTCTGATAGTCAAGGGCTTGCCGGCTTGACTGAATTGAGAAAACTCTAACCGTTCAAGCTTTTGTGTGCCACTAATAACTAAAAAGTCACTACTTGCATTCGGAAATGAAGAGACTGAAAAACCCGCATTTGCGTTATACGCATACCCTGCGGCATAGACACTTTTTGAGGCCAGTGCAGAAGACACAACTCCCCAAAAAATAAGAAATGAAACTATAGTCCTGACGTTCATTTTAACCCTTGCATTACAATTAGCAAAAAGAAATTAACCATAAAAGGTACAGAGAAGGCAGTGTACAGCAAATATACAAGTGGTTCAAACAGTTGCCACAGAGGACTAGACTTTTACAGTTACAAAATAACTATATCGTGGGACCCCAACTTAGCCCAACAGTGACTAAAAAATGCAATAGTTTGAGATTATGCAGGCTTAAATTCAGAGACTGGGCGGCATTTGCCTGACACATCATGGTCCTTGCCAGCCAGCAAAGATAACAATCTCTCTTGCTGATAAATGAGCAGCGCGCGCTGTGCTTGGGAATTACAGCGATCACAAAATCAGTAAATAGTAGTTTCTTGTCGTGCAGAGCAATAAAGAAATGAAACCGTTCCACATCACAAGTGCTTACTACTCAAGAACAAGTCAGCCGATAACAAGGGTAACTGTCTGTTGTTGGTGTGTCGGGTCGCTCCATCCGACAATGCATGTGCCTGATAACCACTCAGATCAGCAAAGTAATACTATGCTGCTTATAGAAGCGTATAGAAGTTCAAGATGACAAAGTAATTTAAGTGAATAATGAAGGGAAAGTCGCTAGCTGCCAAAGTGTTGGCAGCTAAACGAGTTGACAGGACTGTTTAACTAAAGACGCCTGCGTATAATACTGGCACCTGCGAGGACTAACATCAGGAAATGAAGACTACCGCCAGAGCCCCCGTCACCAGACTTTCCAGTGTCAGGCGTTTTATTGTCACTGCCATCCTCTTTTCCTGGTGTCTGGCCATTGTCATTATCGCTTCCACCGTCTGAGTTATCGCCATCAGGGTTTTTGTCACTCCCATCGGAGCCATCACCATCTTCTCCATCAGGTTTTTCACTTTCAGGCTTTTGAACTGATAGCTGTGTGCTTGCACTCGACACGACAGTTTGCTGCCACATTGCATCAACCGACAACTCGACAGTACCTGACTCAGCAAACTGAGTAGTTAACTTGCCCGTTTGTGAACCCGAAGCGATGGGCTCGCCCGCAACAAACCACTGAAAATTTAAATCAAGCGGCTCACTAGACGTCAAGTTTGCCAGAAACTCGACATTTGTGCCCTGCACGACTTGCTCTGGCTGCACGATCACCAACCCGGAGATTTTTGGCGTGATAAGATCAACCAGTTTCTGTGAGGACTCCAATAATTTGCCACCCTGATACACCTCCCGGGTCACAGTATAAATCCCCGGTTGTTCGTACTGATGCTCAGGCTCAGCATCATGAGATACAGCACCGTCACCAAACCGCCAAAAGTACTGCGCGTCACTTGCCAATACAGTGCACGTCAAAAAACATAAAAGACCGCTCATTACTTTGTACATAGTCACTCCTTGATAGTGAAATTGAAGCATTCACAACACCAAAACCGTGTTCATTTCCCAGCTAACGCCAAACTCACTTTAACATAAAAATTACAAAAAAATCGATATACGCGCCAATGTAAACGAATATAAACCTGAATCTAATCAGTCCACATTGGTTGTTATTTCACCATCAAAGGTGCCATAATCTTTGACGAAGTTAAGCTTTAAAGCGTGTGCCTGCTAACAGACACACACGATATTTCTATTGCTGAAAAGCCATACCATAAGTGCTTAATGCCCCCTCACACAATCGCCAGTTCAAAATCCCACGTGCAGGTGCAGCTGAATCAATGAAAGTCGGTGCCCATCGCAAATTACGAAACAGAACACTGTGCGCTTGTGACACAGCACCAGAACGAACAGCCTCTTGCCTCGCCAGCTCACATTGTTTCCAATCCTGAGCATCGCTGGTAGGCAACTGCAAATCAGTTATATCGTAGCTCGCTGGGCAAGATTTCCCGCGCTGCATACAGGCGTTTTTCATTTCCTGAACTTTATTTTCGCAAGCATATCCAAAGGGGTTATCACGACAAAACCGGGCTGCGGTGAAGGAAAACCACGCATTGTCATAGGCAAGACTCTTGATGCGCTCTACAGCCAGGCGCTGTGTTTCAGGCAAATAGGCATAATAGCTGTTGAGCAAACTGGCAGCTTGTTGCTCATCCAAAATAGCCTGTTTGAAGTCATCTTCCAGTTCGCTGATCAACCACTTGGTTGCATTTCTCACTATCTGATATTCTGGTACCAGCGCGCGTAATGGCAATGAGGATTTGTCGTATCGAGTTGTGTAGTAACGTACCACATTGTAATCACTGAGTGACGTTAATTGACCATTAAATCCCGTTTTCGCATATTTAACTGCCTCATAAAACATATCAAAGCAGGGCTGTGGGTTATCCAAAGAGCAGGTAATGATATTATTGGGTATGACACTCAGCAACTGTTTGGGATCACCTCCTTGCTGAACCGCCCTCACCGTTATTTTGACCGACGATTTTTTATCGTGCTGCAAGTAATTAAGTTGCCCGCCGACATTAAATGCGCCCCCGTATAAGTCAACATCCAGATACCCTCCAATATCTGACTTATCTTTATTACTCCCATAGTCAATCTTTAAATTGACCAGGACATTTGCACCATACTCAATACCAGTCACAAACTCATCACCAACCAAGTCTTGTAACTGAGTCTGATGATTGTGCGCTATTTTTTCTCCAACCTGTGAGAGGGTATATCCTGTGTTTTGATTCACAGGCAAAAACACACGCTTTTTCGGGGTGCTGGAAGCACTGAATGTGTAGGAGCTTGAATACGTGCTGGATGCCATTTCTTTTGCCAAAGAGGCCCCGGCAGATACACGCACCACAGGGAAATTCACATCAGTATCAACACTGCCATTAAGCATAGTCAGCATATCGTCGTAACTCATGTCGATACCGGTTTTAAATTGCAGCTCGGTATTACCAAAGCTCTCGTCAACAACACCACTGACAGCTTGTACATTCAAAAAGCGCTTTTTTTGGCTATCATAAGCCGTGCCTACTTCTATATGATCATTGATCAGCCCCGAAATGACAGAGCCTGTAAGACTGTTATGGGTCATCTGAGTATCAGTACTGTATGTACAAACACTTACAACCGCCAACTTTATCGTCAGTAATGCAGAGTAAATAGGTTTCATATCATCTTCCTTAACGAACCGTCACCAGATAATCTTCGACTTCACCATAATGAATTCGAGTACACGCGTTATCCGAGCCTCCGCCAGCATCGGTTGCAATACGCATCAACGTCAAACCTTCAGGCACTGTTGTGGGCACATCCAGCAAAAACTTGAAAACGCCTGATGATGCCGAACGGTACACCATTTCAGATTGCTCAAACTGACCATTGTGATTCCAGTCTAGCCATACCCGAACAGCTACATAAGAAGGAAACTCCGGCTGTTTGTTTCCCGGCTTAATGGTCACTTTCGCTACCTGATTTGCTCTGAGTACAATCACTTTTCCCGAAACCAAGCTATGTTCATGTTTCTCAGACTGGTGAATAAAATCATCCACTGTTACTTCAGAGATCCACTCCCATTCGTGATCATAGCTGCGATTATCACAATATGATCTCGGCAAAACTGTCGTTTTAAGGGCAACCGGCTCATATTCTGGGGGCAAGATAGAGCACGCTTCGCCCGCGCTGGTACCTGCATACCATTGATAAGGATTGGTAAAATCAACGTTTGCAAAGGTCAGGTACTGAGCTTTCCCCGCGGCTAGCGCAGCGTCAGAGAGCCATAACTCTCTAAGCTGACGAAGTTTTTCCTCTTTACCGACAATATCGGTCGTGCCATGCATTCGCTCCCACAGCTCAACCAATAATCCATCGTAACACTTACTCAACCAGGCAAACCGGCCTTGAGCCTGCTCTACCGTAAGTAAGTCACCCAGCTCGCTAAACCTGGCTTGCTGGTGTGTATTTGTATTTTGCTCTGATGCTAACGCCAGAACTGGCAGACCTAAAGACACAAGCAATACGAACAAAACCAATAAAAATCTGAGTATATTCATGGGATATCCTTATCTTAATACGTCACTGATGGTGCTATAATCACGCAAATAAACCAGATTATCGGCCTCGTAATCAATGCAGTGATTGCCTTCAGGGTTACGCTCACAGTAGTCCACCAAATCGGCAAATAGGTTGGCGTTAGCACGACTCTTAGTCTCAATATCCTGCAGCTGCTCAAGTTGTTGCGCAGAAAACTGTGCTGCGTAATAACGTTGCAGATTTTTTGCACGCCGATAAACCAATCGCTCATCTATCCAGCGTGCCGTCAGCTCCTTGACGATTAATCGCGTCAGGTAATTACCGGGTGTGTAACCGTTATCAGGAATAAGCAGTTGGAGATCTGCACCAGAATCCAGATAACTGGCTGTATATACGTCAGTAATATTGTAATCATCCAATGAATTAAATTGATTGATGTAGTCCGTTTTCAGATAATGTATCGCCGCTTCAAACAAGTTAAAGCAGGGTTCAGGGTTGAACAATGTGCAGTGCATAATACCGTTAGGTATGACTTGTAGCAGCCTGTTGGGATCTCCCCCACTTTGGATACCACTTATAGTGATCTTAACTGATTTTCTCTTATCTTCAGCTATTTTCTGAAGTTCACCGTCAACTTTCACTGTGCCTATCCAGTCAACACTCAGGTAGCCCCCAATGGTGCGTTTGTCTGTTTCATTTCGGTACTCAATTTTCATATTAATGACGACATTTGAGCCATACGCAAAACCATGCACAAACCCATCACCCAGGTTACTTGCCTTGTTCCCGGGATATGCCTTCGCCAATTCCTTTGCGGCTAGTGTCGGCTGGTAGCCCGAATCATTGTTGGGAATCAACATACTCGATTTAGGTTTAATTGAAGAATAGACAGTGTAAGTACCCGTATACCTGTCAGCACTGATGTCTTTGGCATAGTTTGCACCTGCATCCGCTCGTACCACAGGCAATTCGAAGCCAGCATCAACCTTACCATCAACAAGCTTGAGAGCTTGCTGATAGCTCAAGTCAACACCTACTCTGAAATCTATATGCGTATTACCCAGATGCTCAACTCGTCTGCCAAGCACAGATTGCAGCCCTAAAAATCGCTTACCTTTGCTCTGATAAGCCGTTCCCAGCGGCACTAGGTCGTTACTCTGATCAATGTTTGTTCGTTTCTCTACTTCATGGACAGCTATATCGAGAGCGTGTGCCTTTATCAATAACAGGGCGACCCCAAATAACAACATAATCGAAACCACATTACGTATTTTCATAATCATATCTCCATGAAAGGCCCTGATGGGCCTTAGTATTTGTCAATCCATGACTACTGCTTCAGACTGTTCAGATAGTCCTGATGCCAGGCCTGAGGCAAACGATTAAGCACATCTTCAGTTGTTTCGATCTCATTGCTAAACTCATGCTCACTTTGCATTGCCAAATCACCCACTTGCAGGCCATTTGCAAACATGCTGAAGGACTCATCTGGCTGATAATCCGGATCATCATTACCGCGACCCAGACGAAGGTTATATACCTTATCGGTAAACTCGACCTCCTCTATGTGAGTGATCATCTCTAGCCCATTTTCAGTTAAGATCTGCGTACCCTGTTCAACCTTACTCGCCCAGACAGCTTTACCAGATTGCATCACAACAGGGTGAGACTCAGTCAATAACAGTGTTTTACCTGACTTAGTTCTCAGCTGAACCATAGGGATGGTTTCAACACCAACAGAAATATCCTCAATTGTCAGTGCTAGATGGTTAGCAGGTGAAAACTCACTGGCACCCAACACCTGGTCGCCCACTTCAAGCTGTTCTATTGGAAGCTGCTTACCATTTGGTAAGGTGATCAAAGTGCCTTCGGCCAGGCAACTATATACAATTTGCATCTGGGGATGACCTATATCCTGCCAACCACTATCCATATCTGAGGAGCCAATAACAAAAGAAGCCGTTAGCGGCGGTCTCCCAGGGCGAATTACGTGATCAAGTGCAAAATGCATAATCCAGTGGGTATCCTGATATCTACCAAATAAGGTAGCATCTCCGAATACACCTTCATTTTGTGGGATATCCCAGGATATAACTGTTCTATCAATACCATTCCACTTCTCATACTTGAGGGTTAACTCTCTAGCAAAAAAGCCGCTAATAGCTTGATAATTAGACCCCCCAATCGGCACTGCACCTCCGCCCTCTTTTGTCTGAATAAATATATTTGTGCCATGATTCACGAAAACTGGCTGGTCAACTACGGGGTGCTCAACTAGTGTGATTTCGCCATTTATCTCCTTTACCTCTAGCGTAGTAAAGTCCGGCAAGTAGATACGAGATACTTTACCCACTACACGGAAACTCCCCTTGAACGGCACCTTTAGTTTGGTTTCACTGGTTGGAGTTCCTGTCGGATAGATATTTTCATAATCGCAATCCCCAAAGTTCCGATTGAGACACATCACGATCCTGCCATCCGGCACGCCCGCACCTGCTTCAGAGCGGTTGTCAGTGGGCATTTCAATTTTAGTTTGAAAACCACCTTGCGCCGCCATAGGGGCTATTGGAAAATCTGCAGCGCTAGGTGTAGCTGACGTAGACTGGCTAAGGTAGCCTAATTTAGCGAGCAAAGTCTCTTTTGAATACTCCACCACAACGTTACGATCTTCCACAACCTGCCTGTTATTAGAGTCTTTGTATACTACCGTGATCCAGCCATCAGCAAAAATGCGTTCCGACGCTATAAGTTTTGACAGAATATTTTGTGTTTTAGCATACGAGTAAACAGATTTACGCTTAGCTTCAATGCCATCACCAAAGTATTCATTGTATGCAGACTCGGTGAGTTGCTCGCCTTTTTCATTGATCAGACGAAGGTCTATCAATGTGTAATCTGTCGACACCGTTTTACTATTCAAGGCAGAGAGTACAACAAATTGTTCACCTGTAGACGGACTTGTCGCTGGCTCCACCCCCATATGTTTAAAAAAAGAACACAAATCAGGCCTACCAAACGTACAGTTCTGTAACGAACGAAGACCAAAATGTTCGGCACTTGACGAACTTTGTTCCAACCTTTGCTCAATCAGAGAAAACAAATGAGGTCGATTTTTTCTACTCAGACCGTGCTGCGCTAGCCGCGCTTTCAAGCGAGCATTTTTGTTCTGCATGTCTTGTTGATATGCGACATTGCTGTTGGCTTTGATTAGACCTGCAAAAGCTTCAGGCATGACGGATACCGTCCCCAATGCCAGTGCAATGGATAAATAGAGAGGTTTCATATTTTATTCCCTTAATATGGAGAGTGTTTTGAGCAAACGCTCAGGTCCCGTCTGCGATATGCAAATAGAACCCTACTGCAAGTAATCGCGTTAAGTCGGATGAAGAACTACATTAGCTTTAGGTATGGCTTTTTTTGTTTGACGATTTAAGAACATTATCAACTCAGAACGCTGATATAGACGCCGATTCATTCCAGACTTCAGGTCAAAATAAGCTCGAGGTCTAAAAATATAAGAAGTCGCATTTGGAAAATAGAGATGCACTGAGTCAATTGAGCTCTCAGACAGCTTTGATTCAGTAGAATTATTTGAATATTTTGGCGTCAGAGCATTAATAAACTTAACTTTATTTTCATTTTTGATTTCAAAGTCAAATTCAGAGAAAGTAGGTTTCCTTGACTTTACAACGTTTATTTTTAGGTCAAAAACTTGGCCTTTAGTGATGCCACCGCAGCTATATATATGATTGTAGCTATCTCCAACAGTCACACGCATCATTATATTGCCTGGCAATATTCCACCAGGGAAAGTTAATGATATACGCTCATCACTCTTTATCTGGCCTTCAAAATAAACGTCTTGCGATTCAAATACCCCATTGCGATTAGTATCCAACAATACGGTCACATATTGCCCAATTGAACCGAGGCCTAACTCAATCGAGTTCTCTTGCTCAACGTACAGAGTAAGAGGCTGATCAAAAATCTCTTGGTAACTTTGTGGCTCCAACAACAGACTTTGCTGGTTGATGGTCACATCATTCACTAGGTCCGTTTTTTTATCCCCAATCCAAGGTGAGCAAATCATGCCTAATGGACGTGAATAATAATCCCGGAAGGCAAATAGCTCCTCACCATTCCTTTTAACCACTTTAAATTTAAAGCGAAAAAGCAAATCGGACTCAACAGCATGAACCCTTTGTAAAAACGGGTAAATAGCATCACCTGCGTTACGCTCCCATTGTTCAGTAGTTCCATCCCCCCACTCAACGGCAATATGCTCTATTTCAAAGATGGGCAGCGTCTCAATCAAATATCTAAATTCATCGTACTGTGGTACAGCAGTAACTGCCAAGCTGGAAATTTCAGACGTTTGCGCCACCAGTCCCACCAAGTGCAATGCCCCATCAACATTCCTCAACGCTGCCTCTTCAGGCTTACCCACAACCCCTGAATCTGCAACCAACATAAGACACGCAGCAGCATCATCTAAACTAGCACTAGAGGGCAGACATGATACATTAGCGTTTAAAAATAGTTTGAATGCTTCTTCTATTGTCCAACCATAAGTTTTTACCAGCTCATAAAATGCTTTTCTAAAAATACCACCCACGTCATAGTGAGACATATTTGCGCGAAACGCACTAAGGTGATCGATACTACTGCCATCAAGGGACGGCAGAGCGAAGTAACGCTCCCCCATATCTTGGACTCGTAAATCCCAGCCGATCCACCATTTCTTATCTGTTTGTGGGCGTTCCGAGCCATCTAACACTTGTTTTATAAATGCCTCAGATGAGCTAAAGCTACCCGCAGCTTTACGCTGTAAATAATCCAATACTGCTACACTGGCAATATCAGAAAACGCTTCATTATAGGCTCCAGCTTCCCCACTATTTCCTAGCTGGCTATTCCAGTGTGTTAATGCGTGCGCAGCCTCATGCGCAACCACACTTAAAGTAGTATGAGAGTAATGACTGTAGCCATAATATCCGGTGCCATAATTAGCATAAGTATCGTCCCAGTAGGCCTTGTTCATACCCAAAGTATTGTTTCTTACTCTTTGTTTGAGTACCTTTAGACAGAATCCATCATTCACACAGGCGGCTTGCTGTTCGGGAAACAGTTCATTTAACTGCAGATGAAAAAACTGCATGGTCAGTCCACCGTAGAAGTGGGCATCATTTAATGGGCTGTAGCTAAAATAGTCAAAATAGTCTTTATCTACATCTGCACCGTCAAAATACTCGTAATACCCCACACAATTGTAGTTAAAGGGGTTCGTGTTGTGCGCACTATAATCAATAGTCTGCACATACGGGTTTTCCAAAAAACAACTTCCACCTTCTTTTCTCACCACAAAAGGATAACCGTCGAATTCCGCGAAGATGAGTGGGCTATCTGTATCACTTACATCATTAAACAACAGTTCAGTTGAAGCGCTGGTCGTTTCATCGTATTGATATCCAAGACAAGCCTCCATGGTCGCCGGTTGCGGTGAGTAACATATGGCCCCCATTTTTTCATTGCCACCAATGCCACCAGCAGCCACATATCGGCCCTCATCAGAAAAATGATCAACCCCCTGCTCAGATTGAAGTACGCTGAGTGTATCAGCACTGATAGTGAGTCTATGTATGCCCTTTTTCGAAGTGGCCGTGACCTGAAACACACCAATCAAGCGGCCTTGCCAAACCATATAAGCTCGGCCGAAATCCTTAAATTGAGTCTCCGGGCTTATGTTTGGATCGGCAAGCAGTCGTTGCCTGATTTCCAACAGGGAACTATGAAAGTACTGACCATCCAGAGCCTTCTTTACCTCTTTCACCCTCAATGCAGCCCCAAGGCCCTGTAGGATCTGGCCCGCACTGTTCCTGACGAGTACAAATTGCCCATCGACCACTGGCTTTTCTCGATAAAGAACCTGATAATGCTCGAACCGTTTGGCTGCTCCTATAGTTTTTACGTGCTGATAAGTAAGCCCTTTTTCGGCAGGTCCAGTCTTCAACGCCAAGGGTTCTACCCGGACTTGCGCCTGCAATACTTCCTCAATTTCCTGCCACAGATGCTGTTGATTTAGTAATGTGTGCTTGTCGACCCATTGTGTATCAGCGTAACTCAGACAACTGAAACAGCACAAAAAGGCCACCATGGGGACTTTGTTAATAGGCATTCACTCTCTCCCTGAATACACATAGTTTAAAAAATAGACTTCCCTTGTAAGTTTGTGACCCGGCTATAGCGCTAACACTATGAAGTAATTACTTCTTTTTATAGGGTGTTCAAACCTAACGTATTACGTCATAAAAGCGTAATTTACAAACACCGAAAATGAAACAAAAAACAAACAACCTGTTAAAATTTCATATTCGCGCTCGCACCTCAATCACGCTCAGACTAAACAGACAAGCTCAAAACCTAGTTAGTTTGTATGCTGGTATTACACGAACAATCAGAAGATTGTTCCGTTATACAAAAATAAATGCGTCCTTTGATTGAAAAGTTAATTGATACTTCAGAAAGTTAAGCGGGCCCGAAGTTTTCATGGAAGGGAAACTATTTGCTTTTTTAGAACTTAAACACCAAACATAACCCTGCGTTTGGTGTACAAAAGTTAATGTGATCATACATTGAAGCGGCCATCATAGGCCAGGTACAGCAAGCTTTGCATCTGTACCGACGCTTTATCACTGGTACAGATATCAAAAACAACCAAAAAACCAAGTCTGAGCGGGGGCGCATTACCCCTGCCAGTACTTTGCAAACAATTGTGGGTAGGTTTGCTTTAACACTTTGGGCTTGTTTTTAAACTGCTTACCCTGTGGCGCATAGTTCACGGTGTTGTGATATGGCAATTCCTGCTCGGTTTTTTGCTCGTAGAGCAGTCCTGCTGTCAGATCTAACTCGTCGCAATACGGATAGGGCAAATTGTCGCGCAGGGGCATGTCATCAATGTTTGCCAGGCTATCTGGCTCGGCCAACACCTGGTCTACCAGCTCTTCGCCTTGAGTCAGTAACCAGTTACAAAAATCCAGAAAGTCATATTCACTATTACAACCGCACGTGACATAAGCAGCCCCCCAGATATCCCAGTGCCATAAACGTCTGAGCTGTTTACTGTAGTGGCTATCAAAGTCGGCGACATCAGTATCAGAGAGCGTCTCGAGCCTGGCTTTTAATTGAGCCGCTTTATCTTTGGTTTGGTTATCGATGGCAATGAGCTGCCAGAATTGGGTCTGATCCATGGAATAAAACACATCAGGGAGTAATCATACGATTTTACCACAACCCGCCAGCTGAAGGGTATGATATGGCGGATTACAGGCACAAAAAAAGCAAGCCATAGCTTGCTTTTTCTTTTAAGCCATAAATTATAGCTTAACGATTTCTTCTGCCTGAGGGCCTTTTTGACCTTGAGTCAGTTTGAACTCAACGCGCTCGCCTTCAGCTAGTGTACGGAAGCCGTCACCTTTGATAGCACTGAAGTGTGCAAAGACATCTGGGCCATTTTCCTGAGCGATGAAACCAAAGCCTTTTGATTCGTTAAACCACTTTACGGTACCTGTTAAAGTATTAGACATGATAGTAAATCCTGAATATTAAAATGATGCCAATCCTTAAAAGCTAACCTCTGCCCTGTTGCAAAGGATCCTTCTATACAAAAAACTGGCAAACCTATGCCCATGTGGGCGCATAGACCTAAATTTTGCCGGTGATAAAACTTCAGGACGGTACTACTACAAGCAAAAACTTATACAACAACGTAATGGAGATTTATAAACACTGACCCAAATTCTGTCTACGTTCATCTTATCGGGCTGCCCCTCTAAGTCAACTAATTTTTAATCATATTTATTAATTCTTAATGACACTAACAAGTCGCTTTCAAGGCAGAGGAGACAAGGGTGTACCTTTTTTATTTTAGCTAATTGGTGGGACTATGATCGAGGGCAAATTGTGGTTAATTTAACCTGATATAACACCTTTGGAGACTATGCTTTGCATCCAAACTGGGTATAATTCTGCGAAGTTCTCGCGAGGCGTTTTTTATGCTCAAAAAAATTTTTAGCCTAATAGCCAAAGTTATCACCTTGTGTACTTTTAGTGCATCACTATTTGCCACACCATTAACAATCTCTTACCTTCAACATCCAAGTGTGCGCGATCAGGCCCTGCCTTTAATCCAGGCCGCTTACAACCAGGCAGGAATTAAGGCCAATTTTGTAGCCATGCCAGCACACCGCGTACTGCACGAAATTACAGCACAACACACCGATGGTGATGTGATCCTGGCACGAGAGATTTTCGCCCCTTTTAAAGATGTTATTGCTGTCGGGCCTGCTTTAACGGAAGTGGAATTTGTCCTCTTATGTGTTGCGAATGTACCGTGCGATAACTCAGTATTGGTGGCAACGCCCAGCACCATAGTCGCAACCGATCAGTCCAAACGTGTTTTGCTCAATAAGTATCCGCACGCGAACAGAAACACCTTTTACCATATAAACAACCTGGCCAAGTTGCCCGAGCTGCTGAACGTACATCGGTTTGACTATGCAATATTTGTGGTTTCTACTCAGTGGCCGCTCCCAGACTCACTGTCTCATTTACATGTGCACCACTTATTTCGCTCCAAAGCCTACCATGTGATGCACAAAAAGCATGCTGGGCTTGCTGCGCAACTTGCTCTGGCTATCTCAACAGTCAAAGCGCAAAAAGGGCTCTGATTTTAATCCTCTATGGGCTCTGATTGTGCATGGGTCACAGGAAAGCGCAACATGATACCTAACCCACTTTGATTGCAATTTACATAAACGGTCCCACCAAGATCATTCATAGCAATGCGTTTGACGTGAGCCAGACCCAGTCCTGAGCCAGCCACTTGCTTTTTGGTCGAATAAAAGGGGGCAAATATGTCTTCAGGATGAACCAACTCAACCCCAACCCCATTATCACTAAACCTGAGCTTAAGCTCAGCTTGTTTTACTTTTACAGCGATTGTAATCGTTGGCCGATCAACCCCTGAAAATGCATGTTCAATTGCGTTTGTAATGAGATGATTTAACGCCTCGATGAGACTGGCAGGCTTTAGATACAGGAGCACATCAGCGCTTTGCTCAACGTCAATATTCAGCACAACATTGTGCATCGCCAAAGAAGACTCCCAAACACTTTCCAGTGATTTAAATACATCGGTAATGCGACATACCCTGGTTACACCATCATGTCCCTGAACAATTGACTGCTTAAGCCTGTCTATTTTGTCATCAATATGATGGAGATTACGTGATAATAAGTCAGCAGCCTGGTGAATGCATGCTGCCTGCTTTTGTACCTCAGGTAAAAGCACAGGGTTTTGTTGCAGTAAGCGGCTAAGCTGCTCTGCTGATTCACTCAACATGGATGCCGAAGTCACACTAACCCCCAGTGGCGTATTCAATTCATGGGCTAGCCCCATGGTCATCAGGGCTTGCTCTTTAAAAGCTTCTTTGTGATCATGTTCCTTTTGCTGTGACAGCATTCTGAGTTGTAGCTCAAACAGGTGCTTAAGGGAACTCAGCATGGCTCTGGCCTTAGTGCCAAAAGTATTTTCTTTACTGTCCAGAACACAGACTGTGCCAAAGACAGAGTCATCAACATTTTTTATGGGTAAGCCAAGATAAGCAATCATGTTGAGCTTAATATCTGGGTTGTGGTCCCAGACAGGGTCTGCCAGAGCGTTGGGCACACAGAGTTCGCTTTCTGCCTTTATGACGGTTTCACAATATAACCCTGAGCGCTCCCAGCACTCACTGTCACCAATTTCGTACGGGTTTTCTTTATTGAGGCTTTTGTTGAACACGCTCAAATGCGGCCCGTTGAGCTTCATGATCAATGCCACCGGAACTTCCAATAGTTCGGCAACCCGGCTTAAAAGCTCGTTCCATTGCATCACCAGCTGATCTGATAAAGTATTGGTGTTCACTCGCTTGCTCCTCACAAGCCCTTTTCCTGGCAACATGCCTGTCAGACTTGCTCTTTGAGTATAGCCTGCTCACACCATTTTAAAATTCAAACTCTAATGCCAGCCTAAAGCTATGATCTTTGCTCACCTGACTCAATTCTGTGACAAAGCCAATTTCCCACTTGAGCTGTTTTTGACCCTGAAAACGGTGTAACCCAATCACAGCAGGCCCCACTCCCACAAAGTCTTCTCCGGTATAAACTTCAATTGCCGGCTGAAAAGCACTTATCCAACGATAGCGATATTGAGCACGGAACTCGGCCTCCCACCCATTACTGACCATACTGCCCCACTCTCTGGCAATAAAAGCATTAAGTGTCAGACTGTTACGGCCAAACTCTTTCTCAAACAAAAGACCTACTGTCGCTTCATAAGCCGATTCTTTATGACGTTTTTCATATTCAAACAACAGCCCCCAATCAGCCCAGTATCGCCCTTGTTCAACAAGCTGCCAGCGTACCTCAGCTTCATATCCCGCCATATCGAAGTTATCATCCGGATCTCGTTCACCAATTGCGTAACCTTCAACAGTCATGGTTTCCGTCAAACTCCAGCCTAATCCCAGACGCTGCGCCAGTACATTCCCAGTATCATTTTGTCGGGATAATAACCGCCATTCAACTTCACGTTCCAGAGGCAGCACGTAAGGATGATATACTTTATCAACGACCATATCGTCAGCCTTAACATGGCCTGACTTGACCACAAGCCCGGCAAGGCATCCAATCATAATGGCCTTTAGCATCATATTATGCTTCACTGCCCTGCCTCCAGTTATAAACAAACCAAAAAACTCCCGTTCCCGCTGCCAAAGCCAATATCGACCACAAACTTGGCGTGGCTTCATAGCCAAATAGTACTTTCAGGATCCGACCTCCAACACTGTATTCATCCACCCAAGTTCGCATATCCAACAACGCTGTATAAGCCGGGATGATATCGATCTGGGCAGCCAAATCACTGGCGAATACCAATTTACTGGCGCTGTGTAAGGCGACAAACACAGTCACCAGTAACAACATTTTTCGCGTCGCCCAGAGTAAAGAAAAATACAACAATACTGCGAAACTGGCGCATATACTGACCCCCAAAACAGCACCCAGCATTAACGCAAAGGCTTCATCCATCTGCCAGTAGCCATTAAAATAAGTCAGGAAGTTACTTAAGTATAAAGTGAGTGCAGCAGCCAGGCTCATCACCCTGGCGCAAGCAAGATCAAAGATATAATGGCCTGCTAAACCAACAAATAACGTTATCAGCATAAGAATCTGAATCAGCTCCAGCCCACGATAATCCCACCACACTGAAATATCTGCAGCCAGAATCAATAAGGCCATACAACCCAAGCCCCCTAGTAAGGTACCCAAAGCGCCTTGTTTTACCGATAAAACGCTTTTCCCGGTTGCACAAAGCAGTACGCAAACCACGGCTACAGGCAAACATTGGTTCAATGTGATCACCACAGAATTAAGGAGCATTGCTATCCTCCTTCGCGATAACTATGCCTCTCGCCGTATTAGGAGCAAATTCACCGAAGAAACTATACTCACCTGGTTCAAGCGGCCCGATGTAGATGACACTTTTTCTGCCTGGAAATAGTACTTTCTCCCGATTAAGATCAAAACTATCAAATTCTTCTGCTGCGGGGTCTTGATTCTCAATTACCAGGCGAATCTTTTTTCTTGCTGGTACAACAATTGATTGAGGGCTAAAGAGGTGGTTTTTAAGCACAATGCTACGAGTTTCCAATGCAAATGTTGGAGCACACACCATGCACAGTGCAAGTGCCAAATGCGTGTTATTCATTTTGTGCTCCTTTAAACGCCAGAGAGACCTTCAAACCACCTAATTCAGAGTCTGACAATGTCAGTGTGGCATCGTAAATCTCACAGATCTGCCTTACGATCGCCATCCCTAATCCTGCGCCCTTTTCTCCGCTTGGGTGTGAATCGCCTCCAACCCGATAAAAACGGTCAAATACACGGTCAATTTGGGCCTGAGTCATGCCTGGACCCGAATCTTGTATTTGCCATAAAACTTGGTGTGCATTGCGCGTGATATCAATGCGGATCTCTCCTTGCGGGGGTGTATATTTGATGGCATTGCTCAAAAGATTACCAAGTAAAGTTGAAAGGGTGAACTGACAGCCCAAAATGGAATGCGGCTCAGAGTGCAAACTGATCAGCTGCGCTTTATCAGCAATTTTATCATACATTTGTGCCACCAATTGCTGAGTCACGGCTTCTGTATCAATAGGGTCAAATTGCCTGCGCCATACCTGAGGTTCAGTTCGCGCCAGTGTCAGCATCTGCTCAACAATATGATTGAGCTGCTCTGTACTTTGCGTTATCCCCTTTAGACTGCTTTCAGTGGGACCCCCTGCCAGATTATGTAAATGAATTTTGAGTGCTGCAATGGGCGTTTTTAACTCATGTGCAGCATCAGAGGCAAAATATCTTTCCCGTAAATAAGCAGCTTCAACTTTAGCAAATAGCGCATTCATCATCGCTATCACTGGGGCCACTTCCCGATCCTGACTAAACGTATTTAATGCAGTAAAATCATCGGCTCGCCGTACCTTTAGTTCTGATGATAATTGAGTTAAAGGCCGGAGCGCACGATAGATATACCAAGCTATGAATACAGCCAGTATAGGCATGATGATCACTAACGGCATCATGGCCGACAGCACCAGACTTTCAGCCAGAGAAAAACGTTTATTTACGGGCTCGGCCACCAATACCACACGCTCTCTTCGCTCTATGACATAAGTACGTAGTCGCATCGCAGCAATATTCTGTGTTTGCCAACCTGATGAAAGGTCAACTCGAGACTCAGTATTACTAAGCCGCTCGCTTGCAGCAAGCAGCACGCCATGCTGCCAAATTTGAAAATAAATCTCCTGAGTGGGAATTGTCTGTGTGAGCTCTGTTTCCAAGAGTAACGTCGCCATTTCTCTAAGCTGTTCATCAAGTTGCTGTTCTGCTTTTTCCATACTGGCTTGATAGCCACTCAACAGCGCCCAGAAAGTTGACAGGATCAGACAGGAGACCAATATCAAAGTTAGCTTGCGATTAATGGAAATAGGCCGATGAACAGGGTGTAACGACACTCAACTACCCACTACATAACCGATACCTCGTAGCGTTTTAATAAACCCACTTGGTAGTTTTTTGCGCAAATGATGAATATGTACTTCTATGGCATTTGAGCCAAGTTCTTCGCCCCAATGATACAACTTGTCTTCCAACTGGCTCTTAGCCAAAACCCGTCCCTTGTTTTCCATTAGAGCTTTTAGCAACATGTATTCCTTGCGTGGTAGCTGCAAGGTTTGTTGTTCAAATTCAACATGGTGACTAGCAAGGTCAAGGGTAACCTGATCACAACTCAAACGACTGTCCTGCTGTTTTCCAAATCGTCTGGCAACAACTCTTAATCTGGCAAATAACTCTAGTGGCTCAAAAGGCTTTGCAAGATAATCATCAGCACCATGATCTAACCCAGCCACTTTATCGTCTAATTCATCCCGGGCAGTCAGGATCAATACACCTACCTGCTCTTTATGTTGTTTGAGTGCTTTAAGAACACTCAAACCATCATCATCAGGCAACCCCAAGTCGAGCACTACTAACTCGGGCAACACCACTTCAATTGATGCCAATGCGCCAGCGCAGCTGTCAACATGTTCGACAGCATACCCTTCTTTCTTCAGTGACTGGACGAGACCCTGTGCAAGCAGGGCATCATCTTCAACTAATAATAATCTCATTTTTTACGCTTTAACTTTTTCTCGACGAGCGCTAATAGCTCGGTCACTTCTGCCTGACGGTATAGATCCGCGTTTTCACGGCCAGGACGTTTCGGCGCAGCTTGCGCCCTCTGTAAGTGTAACAGAGCAGTGCTGTATTCGCGCTCATCATATAGGAATTGGGCATAAAAGTAATTGATATCCAAGCCGTATGGATTAATTGCTAATGACTGTTCAAACAATTCACGTGCTTTGCTGTCATCTCCAAACCCTATCGGCCACCCAGGCACCTGACTGTATAAGGTACCCAAGCTAGTCAGTGCAGAACCACTCAGCGCCTCACGGTCAATCGCTATCGCTTGTTCGAATTCGACTTTAGCTTGCTTCGCCAGCCCCAGCGCTCCCAACCCCCCTTTTGCGCCCGCATAACTGGACTGAATAATGCCATGCCAAATATGGCTTTCTGCATCATCCGGATAACTTGTCACAACCTTTTGACTGTCTTTGATCAGGGCTTTAAATGCTTTTTCCTGCGCATCATCTTTAAGCTCATAATTAACTTTAGCCCAACTCTGTTGTAACAGCGCTATGTCGTCTGCAAGCGCGGCATGGCTTTTAGCACAGAAAAATAGAACCACAGAAGCACCGAGTGCGATAAAAGTCGATTTCATAAAGAGTCCTCCAAACGTGAAGAGAATTTTGCGGATTGTGCCGCGAAATGCGCGCGGATAGTCGACCGCTGTTTAATAATACTGCCATCTACAAGTTCAGGCACAAAGCCATTGAGCCTGGCAAAAAACTTCTCAGGAAACCCAATCCCTTTGCGTTTAGCTTTGCTCTTCAGCAGCGCCATAAACTCATCCGCAACAAGCTGAGGACAATCCATTCTGTTACCAAGCTTTTTGTTCAATAAACGTACTGACTCGTCATTGATCGCGGTATCCGCAGCGCGTGGAGACAAGTACTTCACTGCAATTCGTCCATCCAATTCTCGAGACAAAGCCTCACTGAAACCACGTAATCCAAACTTGCTGGCACAATAAACACTCTGATAAGGAAACCCAATGGCACCCAACGCTGAGCCAATGTTTATCACTGTTCCTCGATTTGCCTCCAGTTGATCGAGCATCGCGTGCGTCAAACATGCAGGTGAAACCAAATTCACCTGTAGCTGCCGTGTTAATTCAGCCTGACTCATATCTTCAAAGGCGACCATCCGATTCACACCTGCATTGTTAACCAGCAGACTGGCATTGCCCATTAGAGCTGCCTGATGAGCAACTTGACAGGCACCTTCGGCATTATTCAGATCTACAGCAATGGCCTGATGCTCCGGCCCAAGTTGCGCGACCATCGCCTGTAATGGCGCTTTTTGACGTGCAACCAAAAGCAAGCGCCAGCCATCTTTAAGCAGACGGTGTGCAAACACTCGCCCCAGCCCACCCGTGGCGCCTGTGAGTACCGCTAATTTTTGAGATGTCATTAGCTTGCCTCCTTTACGAAAGACCCGACCTGAGTGTCAATAGCGTGAAAAATGGCGCCATACAGGCAATAAAATCGCTTTGCAGCATGAATAATCATTTGCTGTTCTTGTGGATCCTCTATGCGATTCATTAACCCTGCAAAGAAGTCGATATGTTCTAGGTCCAACGCACCGTGGGAAGTCAAATAACTAAAGGCTTTTTGAGGCAACCCCAGTTTGTTGCGAATTTGTGTTGCAGCTTTATCAGCCAACATGATTGAGGTACCTTCCAGCACATTGACCATCCCGAAAAAGCTCAATGGCGATATACGCTGGATGCTGTCGTAGGCATAACTCACCATCATTTCTGTCGCAAACCCCGGCTGACTATGACGAACGGCTTCTTTATCGAATCCACATGCCGCAATATCATTTAAGATCCACTCCTGATGACCCAGTTCCTCCTCGATATAGTGTGCAATAGCTTCTCGTAACCACTCCTTATCGTCACTCAATTGAGCTCCGCACGCCATCAAAAGTGGTACAGTGTGTTTAACGTGGTGATAAGCCTGCTCCAGGAATCCAACATACTGCTCAATGCAGATCTCACTTTCAAATACCGCTTTAAAAATCGGAGCGCTCAGTAAATATTCACGTTCAATTTGCGTTGCGCTCTGTAATGTCTCATAAAAATTACTCATGTACTTTTCTCCAATATCATCTTTGGCTGTTACGCCTGCAGCTCTGCGTTATCGCAGTAGAGCGCGGTTAATTCAGTGCGATAGTAACGTGCGATCACGTCACGTTTCGGCCGACCATTTGATGTCAGTAATTCATTACTTGTCGATAAGGGTTGAGCCAACCTGTGCCAGGTTCCGATCCTGGCGTAGTCAGGTAGTTGACTGTTTATTAAAGAGATGTGTTGTTCCAGTTGATCATCACTGAGCTGAGAGGCGGCATAAATCAAGGCCACAAGGTGCGTTTTCGCATCACCAAAAACCACAACCTGAGCTACTCCCGGTTGACTAAGTAGTAGCGCTTCTGGCCACTCCGGTGAAACATTTCGCCCAGAGCTGAGAATAAGTTGATTTTTAAGCCGCCCATAGATATCCAGTCCACTCTCTGTTTGCCTGATCAGGTCACCGGTTGCCAGCCAATGTTCAGGAGAATGTTCAGGTCCATTCAGATACCCTAAGTACAGGGGCCCTCTGAGGAAAAGCTGGCCTTGCTCTATCTTGTATTTAAGATGGGGGAGGACGTCTCCCACGCCCTCAGATAGTGGCGCAACTTTACTCAATGCAACGACGGAGCCAGCTTCGGATAAGCCATATCCCTGAAAGACTGGCAAACCGCTATTCCTGGCCTTAACGAGCAAGCTTTCATCGACCCGCGCTCCGCCAACTGCTATAAATACTAAACTCTCAGGAGCCTGCCACCCAGCTGAGCAGGCCGCTACAAGCAACTGCAACAACTCAGGCACCAAAATCAAAGTGTGTGGCTCGAATTGGCTAATACACATCAAAATCTTTTCTGGGTCTTGTAGCTGACTTCCCAGATAGCCAAGTGTGTTTAACGAAGGCGTAATCACCTGCCCGCCACTCAGAAGGGGAGCGTAGACACCAGCCACATTTTCCAACAACACAGCCAGCGGTAATAAACACAAGTGCTTTGGGTTCTCCAGTACCAATCGTTCACACAGGCTACTGGCAACTTGCTGCATAGTAAGGTCCGACAGACACACACCTTTCGGCGTGCCTGTCGAGCCTGAAGTAAACGTGATCTTGCGAGTGCCTGCAAAATATGCTGCTGGCTTGCTACTAAGCTGGTAGACATAAACAGTGCGACCACATACGTTAATCGTTTTACTCAAGACATTATCTGAATTCAACGTCTCGCTCAGTAACCAACTGGCACCAGATTCTAGCAACGCATGTTCACACTGTGCCCGGGTGAAGAATAACGGCAATGGCAGAGCAATTTTGTTGCTATCATTCAAAGCGAAATCAACGGCAATCCAGGCAGCTGAGTTATCCATTTGAAATGCAACACACTCTCCTTCAAGCTCTTCAAAGACACCGCTTAGTTCGTTGCTCGCCTGCTGCAACAAGTGCTTTGTCCATGTGCCATGTTCATCTTCAAGAATAACCTGTTGCTGGCTGTGTGGGGTCTTATCTAAAAACTTATGCATGACGTAGCCCCTCCAGCAAATATTCAGTTTCACTGCGGTACTGATTTGCATAACGTCTGAAAAGCGCTGTTTCCCGAATAAGCAGCTTTGCATCTGATAAAGCCACAACACACACTTTGGGTTGCTGCTGATAGTAAGAGCCATAGTCCGCTGCAACGGCGATATCGTCCGCAGCATCTGCAAGCACGTGTACAGGCACTTTTAGCAAAGACAGCAAAGCTCTAACCTGGCTGGTGGCAGCAAAGGTAAGGTAACGAACGCCATAGGCCGTGAGTGCCTGAGTGACAATGATAAAATGCAGCAAACTCGCTTTACGATTCGTCGAGACCAGATTGCCCAGCTCTGCTATCTCAAAGCGCATATGCTGACCTTTGAACTCTTGGCCAACAGAATGTGCCTGAATTGCCTGCTCAATATCTTGTCGCAAGTACTGCTCGACAAACAACTCATGTTTGCCAGCAAGCCTCAACCCCAAACAGCAATGACCGCATGTCAGCCGAAACTCACTCAATAGGGGGTAAAAATGTTTGATCTGCGCATCAAATGCTTTACGAAAACCTGCGTGAATATCGCTTTCTAACGCTGCTCGTAAAGAGGAGTTTTGCTCAGCCCAGCTCAATTGCAGGGGGGCAAATTCGGTTCCGAGATTTTGAACGAGGGCTGTCATACGCTGCTCCGTAATGTTAACTTAGGTGCAGGTTAAATTTAGAAAATTAAGACAACCTTAAGGATTGAAAATGGTCGATGTATGCTCGAATTAATGTACGTTTAGCTTGGCCAGATAGTCAGTCAACTGCTCAGCACTGACAGGCCGGCCAACATGGTAACCTTGCATTAGGGTGCAGCCCATCTCGGACAATACCTTTACCTGCTCAGCTGACTCAACTCCCTCAGCACAACAAGTAACATTGATATTTTTTGCCATCACTAATACAGATTTTATTAAACTCTGCGACTCCTCGTCGACCAGTCTAGATAGTAATCCCGGATCCAGCTTCAAGGCGTCGATTTTTAACTCATGTAACTGTCCAATACTCGTGTGGCTGGCATCAAAATCATCGATGGCAATTGTAAAGCCAGCCTGTTGCCAATGGTTTATCACGTTATCAGCCTCCGTACCCAGCAATGTGAGTTGCTGCTCCATTATTTCAATTTCGACTTGCCAGGGTTGCAATTGATGTTCAATCAGGCGCCTGTTCAGTTCGCTCAATGCCTCATCCTGTTGCAGTGTTTTCACAGACACATTGATACTCAGCCTGAGTTCAGGGATTGTTGCTTGCCAACTGGCAAAGTGCTTAAATGCTTGCTCCCAGAGTTTAGATTGCAATGCCATCAGGCAACCGACTTCGCTCACTTCATTGATAAATCGATTTGCTTCGACAAGCGTGCCTTCTTTATGCCACCGCGCCAACATCTCCACCTGCACAAGCCGACCATCTGATGCGCAGACAACAGGCTGAAAATGCGGTACAAACTTATCTGCCGCTAAAGCGTCTAAAATAGCCTGCTCCAGAGCCTGATTTTGCTCAGCTTCATCATCCAATTTAGAGCAGTAAAACTGCATCCCGCCTTTGCCCGACCTTTTTGCCCGATACATCGCGCTGTCAGCACGTTTCATCAGTAATTCAGCGTTATCGCCGTCGTCAGGATACAGCGCAACGCCGGCACTCAGCGCAGCCTGTACTTCAACGCCTTTGATCTCATACTGACCACACACGCCATCAAGCACTTTTTTAATCACGCTTCGTACATGACGTTTATCTTCAATGGCATCCAGCAACAATACAAATTCATCACCGCCCATCCGGGACACGGTATCGCATGCCCGAACAGAATCCGTTAATCGTTGTGCAATGTGTTTCAGGAGTAAATCGCCAAAATCATGTCCCAAAGAGTCATTGATTTTCTTAAATTTATTCAGATCCATAAACACAACCGCAAACTGATGGCGATTACGCAACGCCCGTTTACACGCCTGGATAAGCCTATCTTGAAGCAGCAAACGATTAGGCAACCCCGTCAGTGCATCATGGTGGGCCAGGTGGTTCATTTTGCGCTTGAGTGCCCTTGACTCAGTCACATCCTGAAAAATCATCACGGCACCAATGACTTTGCCTGAATTGTTGTATACCGGGGAACAGGAATCATCAATGGCAAACTCTAGCCCAAGGTGATTTCGAAAGCAGGTAGAATCCGGCAGGCTAACCGTTTGCTGACTGCGCATACACACGGCCATTTGATCTTCGATGGGTCCTTCACTCCCTTCATGATATAACGGCATCACCTCAGTAATGGGCTTACCTTTCACTTCTTCGGTAAGTAAGGCAAGTACCGCCTCAGCAACCGGATTCATAAAAATCACCCGACTATCAATATCGCAACATATTACACCATCACCGATGGAGCTAAGCGTCACTGCCAGCAGTTCGCTGTCTGTATCTGCCTGACCCAGATGAGGCGAAAGGTGTAAGTACCGGGCAAGGTGCAAATTGCGGTGCTCAGAGCTTTGTAACTCAAAAAGTCCTGTGACACGCTCACTGTGCGCGCTAACCAGGGTCAGTTTAATCACCTGACCAGGTTTTGGTTCCTCTAGCCAGGCTGCCAGCCGTGCCCAGCTATCTGGTTCCAGCAATTCATGCAGGTTATAGGCAAATAGCGCTTTGTGACTTTTAGCAAGCGCGGTTGTCAGCCCGTCACTCATACAAATCAGACTGGCATCAGAGCTAAACACAAATTCAAAGCCTGAGTTGGCCTGAAATGCTTCGAGGTAAAAGTGGTGTGCTTCATCATGACCATTATGGCGTCTCTGGTCCGATCGACGACTCAACCACCAAATCACGGTGCCAGCCATTGCTGCCATCAGGCCGCCGACGACTAGCGCCAGAATCATCGGGCTAGTTGTACCACCAGCTGAAGACGCAAGCACTGAAGTACTGTGAGGCGCAGCGCTCGCCTGCCACCCCACAACAGACAAACACAGGCTTACAAAATATTGCAAGGCAGAGGTTTTCACTCAGACTCCGGTCATCTATTAAATACAGCTCTTATCAAGCGTAGTCGCAATAACAAGACTTTGGTACTGCAACTGAAGTTTTTGAAGCCTTTGTTAATGATAGAGTTTAATGTTTTGGCAAAGACAAAAACTAAACGCTCAATTATGCTGATTTCTGGAATTTCGGCGATTTTTATTCTAGTGTCTTGAAAGCAGCCCGTAGACAGTGGAGTTTCGCATTGAGCGACGACAATATAGTAGACAGCTTCATTCGCGTTGCGCGTATCATTGCAAATCTTGACGCGATTTTGGCCGAAGCTAAAAACCTCTCTCTTACCGCCAAGAATGCCCGCGTGGTCGCGCTGAGAGCAGGTGATTCGGCCTCTGGCTTTAAACCCATTACAAACTTCATTGATGAGTTTTCGGAACAAACCATCAAGACCACTACGCATATCTCCACGCTATCTAATCAGCTGTTCAAAATTGCGCTCGAGGCAGTCCGAAGTACCCAGTTCGATATGCATGTTAATAATGCAGCAATGCTCGTCTCCACATCTCAAGTTGTTGCTTTGCAACATAAAGCAAAACAAGAGCGGCAATACCAGACCAAAAAACTGGAAATCGCTTTACAGGATCTGGAGAGCTTTTTTGAAGAGATCAATAAGCAAATGCGCAGTGCGGAATACATTGCCGTGACCAGCCGGGTTGAGGCATCAAACGCCGGAGAATTTAGCGACAGTCTACAGTCGGTCTCTGATTTTATTGCCAGTGCAGCCAAAACAATTAAGCAGTCAGTCACTGTAAACTTAAACGAAATCCATACTCTAAGAGGCGCCCTGCATTGAAAGCAACACAACTCCATCAGGCTCCGAGCCACTCCTGGTTGATGTTTGGCCGTGACGAAGGCAAACCAGAAAAGATCATTGATACTAACCAGTATCTGGTGAAAGGCACAGGGCAAGCAGTACTGCTTGACCCGGGAGGCACAGAGCTCTTTTCACCCATGTTGGCTGCCATCTTGCAACATATTGAGCTGGAAGAGCTTACCACCTTATTCGCCTCACATCAGGATCCCGACATCATATCCTCGCTGGGACTTTGGGATAAAGCCCTGCCAGATGCCACACTGCATGCGCCCTGGCTGTGGGAAGGGTTTATCCGCCACTTTGGTATGAGCAATATCAAATACCAGGGGATCAAAGACGAAGGCGGCGAAATCCGTCTGAATGACATCAGCCTGAAACTCGTCCCGGCACACTATCTGCATTCATCAGGTAATTTTCATGTGTATGACCCACTGGCAAAAATACTGATGAGTGGTGATGTAGGTGCGGCGCTGGAAAAAACCAACGCTCCAATATTTGTGGACGATTTTGCGGCTCACGTTAAGCATATGGAGTATTTCCATCGTCGCTGGATGCCATCCAATCGCGCTAAAGCAAACTGGATAGCCCGCGTG
The DNA here is from genome assembly GCF_015356275.1 of Pseudoalteromonas sp. PPB1. Lineage (NCBI taxonomy): Bacteria > Pseudomonadati > Pseudomonadota > Gammaproteobacteria > Alteromonadales > Pseudoalteromonadaceae > Pseudoalteromonas > Pseudoalteromonas sp. PPB1. The sequence continues at coordinate 53,364 of NZ_JACEQV010000017.1, forward strand.
AGAGAGCTCGACATCGACATTATGGCACCTCAGCATGGTCGCTTGTTCAAAGGCGAAGCGGTCGCTGAATTTCTTGAGTGGTTTGCAAAACTGGACGTGGGCATAGCCAGTTGAGGCTTACTTATCACTCCACACCGCCAATTCATTGCCACTGGGCTCAATAAAATGAAATCGCCTGCCACCGGGGAAGCTAAATATCGCTTTATTGATGGTAGCACCAGCCTGCTCTATGGCTTGCTGTGTTTGTACTAAATCATCACTGTACAATACCAGTAGCGGGGCACCTTGCGCCTGGCTGGCTGAGAGATCGCTTTGGAAAAAGCCCCCCTCCAGCCCAGACTCACTAAACGCAACGTACTGCGGACCGTATGACTGAAATTGCCAACCAAAAACCGATTCGAAAAATGCCTGCGTCGCCGGTAAATCAGAAGCAGCAAACTCTACATAGTTAAGCGTATGGTGTTTCATCGTCCTTCCTTTTTTATTATTGTCTCGGCATTCAATGTGCGTTCACCTGCACCTGATAAAAACCGATAACATATTGAACTGAATCGGCTCCATATTAGCGCTGAGGCGTGATAGAGTGCCAGATAAATTAGCATATTGATGATGAATATCTTGTTTCGCATACTCTTAATAGGTTTGCTCATGACCCTCACAGCCCCAAGCTATAGTGCTCAATCGGCACCTGAATTACGTACCCTGATCGGCCAAAAATTAATGCTCGATTTACGATACTTTTGTCAACAAGGCAAAGGGGCAAAATGTCGGGAGCCAATGACTACCCTGCCACCGGAGCTCAAGCAGATACTGCATGACTATCAGATTGGCGGCGTGATCCTGTTTGCCGAAAATGTACGGGAAATTGAACAAATAGTCGCACTGACGCAGCAGATCCACCATGCAACAGAGCAACCTCCCTTTATCGCCATTGATCAGGAAGGTGGTCGGGTTGCCAGAATTAATCGTGCTGAGGCCACCTCCTTCACTGGCAACATGAGCATAGGAGCCAGCTACGCTCAGCATGGTACACGCTATGCGCAGGAGGTTGCGTCAGTCATAGGTAAAGAGCTGTCCGTGCTTGGGATCAATGTCAATTTCGCGCCAACCGTTGATGTCAACGCCAATCCGGATAACCCGGTCATTAATGTCAGGTCATTTGGCGAAGATCCACACATAGTGGCAAAACTGGGTGCCGCACAAGTCAAAGCATTCGAGCAACAGGGGGTGATATCTGCCATCAAGCATTTTCCGGGGCATGGTGATACCAATGTCGACAGTCACACCGGCTTACCCCGCGTAAATCATCGCCTGGAACAGATACAGCAGCAAGACATTGCGCCGTTTGCCAGCATCATCAAACACCACGCACCGGGTATGATAATGACGGCGCACATCCAGTACCCAGCGCTGGATAGTACAGAAATACTCAACAAACGTAATGAAAAAATGCTGCGCCCGGCGACGATGTCACGCAAAATTATGCATGACCTATTAAGAGAAGAGTTGGGCTATCAGGGTGTCACCATCACAGATGCACTGGATATGGCCGGGATCAGTGACTTTTTCGAGCCCGAGCAGGCCGTCATAGAGATCTTTGCTGCGGGTGTAGACATCGCCCTGATGCCTTTTGCGATACGCAGCACAGAGGATATCAGCGCATTCAGACAATTTATGGATGCACTTTATCAACAAGCCACAGCGCAACTGAGCATCTCTGAACTAAGGACATCTAACCTGAGAATACAAACGCTCAAAGCCCGTTTTTTAGCACAAAAGCGTCAGCTGTCCTCGGCTATAGCTCAGTCTGTACTGGGGAATCCACAGCATCGTAAACTGGAGGCTGAGCTGGCACTGGCGGCCATAACACAAGTGAAGAATCACCAGCTGTTACCACTGGCACCCCGAGCAAATCAGCGAATTCATGTGATTATGCCGGACAAACAAAAAGCAACGGCTCTGAAACAAGCCTTGTTAGCTCATGCAACTCATCCGCTCACGGTTACTCTGTCCAGTTTACAAGGATTCGACCCTGCCCGGGCAGAAGCAGATATAAAAAATGCAGACTTCGTCATTGCCGGTCATGCCACGCCCGCGCAAAGCGCAGTAGAAATTGGTGGAATGGAAGACCTGGCTACACTGTCGCAGTTTTCTCTGGCAGCCAAGGCCCAGCCTGACGCATTACAAGGTTTATTACGGTTTGCTCAGTCTCAGCACAAACCAAGCGTGTTCATCAGTTTGCGTGCCCCCTATGAAATCACCCGGTTTGCCCCTTACAGCCAGGCTGTACTGGCAAGTTATGCCTATAATGTTGACGTTGAAACCGCCAGTGAAGTCAGCGGACCGGCGTATACCGCGCTTGCCAAAGTCATCTTAGGTCATGAAAAAGCCAAAGGAACACTCCCCGTTACCATAGACAAACAGGCAGATTAATCGTAGCTGCCTATAATATTGAGTGAGATGTTGTTGAATCAGCCTGTTACCTGATGAGGACATGTATGGACCCAAAGGCATCACTCACTGCACCTAACGCTATTCGCGCTATGATCCGGGCCGGGGACTATTCCGGCCCAACTAACGGCTTTGTTCCCGGCTTCGCCCAGTGTAATGTTCTGATCCTGCCTGAAGCCTATGCGTTTGAATTTATGACTTACTGTCATCACAACGCTGACTGCTGCCCTTTGTTAGCAAGCAGTATTTCACCAGGGTGTTATCATCTCGACCAGTTAGGTCAGGACATTGATATTCGTACCGATATTCCGCGCTATCGGATCCTAAAACACGGCCAGCTTACTGAGGAAGTCTCAGATATCAAACAGCTATGGCGAGACGACCTGGTCACTTTTGCACTAGCCAGTTACCTCGCCTTTGACAATGTGCTCAACTCCTTCGGTATATCCAGTCCACTGGCCAACCCAACGCACTCCTTACCTATGTATATCAGTAATATAGAGAGTAACCAGGTGGGGCCATTTAGTGGCAATAAAGTAGTCTGCATGCGCCCAATGAGTAAACCTGAGTTGATCAAAGCCATTCAGGCGGGTTCAGTCAGCCGGGTACCACATGGCATCCCTCTGCACTTCGGTGAAGCAAGCGACATCGGCATTAACAACCTGAATAAACCAAACTTTGGTGAACCGCTTCCCATAGCCAACGATAAACTTCCCGTCTTCTGGACAACCAGTCTCACAGCTCACCTTGCAATTACCCGGGCAGCCCCTGAGCTGTGTATTATCAATAGCCCACAACATCTGTTGGTTACGGACAAAGCTGATTTAAACCTGGTCATCAGCTGACACACTCCAGCCTGGTTTTGTAACTATGATCAGAAGACGTGAACTTGATTGGACGTGAAGCCCTAACCCTGACGCTGCAATCCATGTTAAGGTCTGAAAAAACCCAAAATAAGAGTATTCTATGCTACTAAATTGCGATCTGGGCGAAAGCTACGGTGCCTGGAAAATGGGACTGGACAGCCATGTTATGCCGCACATTGATCTGGCCAATATTGCCTGCGGCTTCCATGCAGGCGACCCGACTGTAATGGCAAACACACTCGCACTGGCCAAAGCACATCATGTCGGTATTGGTGCCCACCCAGGTTATCCCGATCTGCAAGGGTTCGGACGTCGCTCCATAACCCTGAGTAACACCGAACTGCGTAACACACTGCATTACCAAATTGCGGCGCTGGAGGGAATGGCGCGAGTGCAGGGGATGACTTTGAGCTATGTAAAACCTCATGGCGCCTTGTATAACGACATGATGCGCGACGAAGCGACGCTTCTTCAGGTGATCCAAACGCTCTCCGAGTACCCTGCTAAGCTCAAACTAATGCTGCTAGCAACGGCTGAGCAAGCGCATCATACACGCCTTGCGGAGCAATTTGGCGTAGAGTTACTATTTGAAGCCTTTGCTGACAGACTTTACACAGATCAAGGGCAACTTAGCCCGCGAACTCTACCCAATGCGGTCCACGACGAGGCAAACGTACTGGCACAGGTAAAGCAACTGCTGGCCCATGGCACAGTAACCACAGCAAGTGGTCAGACTTTGCCACTCAAAGCAGACACCCTCTGTGTGCACGGCGACAACATGGACAGCATTAATCAAATCGTCACTATCAGAAAATTACTCCAAACCCAATAACATCGAACAATAAAAGGATTTCACCATGATTGACACTTCCCGCCTGCTACTGCGGCCATTAACGCCTTCTGACTGGCCATTTTTTTTGCGCCTTCATCAGCTCCCTCAAGTAATGCGCTTTATTCGCGACTTGCCTGAGCAAAATGAAGTCCGCGCGCAATTTGACCGTCGACTCATCAACTGGCGCAAAGAGAGCGGGGAGTGGCTTACATTAGTGATTGAAGAGCGAGAAACCGGCAATCCCGCAGGACTTCATGGCTTCTTATCCAACTGGACACCCTATCAGCAGGCTGAGCTTGGGTTTATGCTTGCCCCTGAGCATCAGGGTAAGGGGTATGCAAAAGAGTCGACCAGCGCCATTATCGATTTTGCCTTTAATCAATGCGGCTATCACAAACTGACAGCAACCATCACCGAAGGCAATGAGGCATCATTTAACTTACTAACCGGTCTGGGGTTTGAGCATGAAGGTACACTTAAAGACAACTACATTATCGGCGGGCAATGGTGTAACGACCAAAAGCTGGGCTTAATTGCAACACGCTAAATACAACGATGCAGCCGGCCTAAAGTAAACCGGCTGCATCGTTTTTATCGATCACGTTAGAATGGTCCGGTGGTGATTTGTGGTGTTTGCCACAAGCTAGACCAAACAAAATTGCCGTGCACATAGTAAATATGATCGCCATGCAGAACACCCCGATCATCACCTGCCCAGATATACGGAGATACTTCAACGTCGGGTTGCTGCTGCGGCACACTACTGCCCATATACTGTAGCTTAGGCGTTTCGCCTGTATGTACTTCAAATGCAGCCAGTTCGTTACGCTTATACCAGTTTACAGTGTTGTCACTGTCATTCTCTGTAAGCCAGCTTTCCACAGGTAAAGTCATTCTGAATACCTGATCACTGTGTTTTAAGTAACTAAAAGCATGATAGTCGAATTCAACCGGGCTAAACCCGCCACTAAACACTTTTTCATCAACCAGTGACGGCGCGCTAATGTCGCTCACATCGAACAAGCTTACTTTGGCCCCAACTTCATCATCAACTTCCAAAGGCCCGTCCAAAAACCAGTCCTGAACATTTTGGCCGATGCCGATGAGTAAGTCTTCCGACACCGGATGGAGGTATGCAGAATAGCCAGGTATTTCTAATGCGCCCGTGATTTTAGGGTCATTTTTGTTTGCTAAATCCAGCACATATAAAGGATCAATCTGACGAAAGGTTACGATGTAAGCTTTGTCACCGAAAAAACGCACTGCATAGATATCTTCTTCAACCAGACCATTTTCAGACACTTTTCCGATGGGCGTAGTGCGTGTTTCATTTGGTAGCTGGCTGATCACAGTCAGGTCGTCACCTGTATTTTCCAGCAGATAGAGCCTGTGCAGTCTGCCATTTTCTTCCGTAAAGCGTGACGTCACCACGCGCAAGACTCCTTCATGCTCACTGAATCTCAGGTTACGATTACTACTACCTAAGCGCCCAGCCACTTTGCCCGAAGCAGCATAATTTACAGCATCTTCTGCCAGGTTAAACTGGTGGATCACTGTCTGTATCGAGTCATTAAATGTGACTTCTTCAGACTCATAATAATAGCCGTAGAGATACACATTGTTCTGAGACATATAGATCCCCTCAGTGCGACTGGCGATACAAGTTGTCGTTAGCGAACCCGGATCGCTCAGTGACACACGAGTCACAGATGTAATGCGGTGATAACCATTCAGCTCTGATGCTTCATCTGGCATATAGCAGGTCGCCGGGTCGACCAGAGGTCGCTCAGTACCAGTTTTAAGATCCGTCACTTTAGGCAATAACTCAGCGATATCTGTCTCGGTGATTTTTTGATAATTCGCTAATTCCAGATCCTCGCCATCTTGCGCAAATCCGTCAAAACTCGCAGAAAACTCACTGATCAAATAGAGTGAATCACCAATAACACGAGAATCAATCAATTCGCCGTCGAAGCGGAGCTGGTGCGTGATATTTCCCTGCGAAGGATCTTTGACATCAGCCAACGTGAGAGCAAAATCACGCGAGTATAAATAGGGCATGGATGTGTCCACGACATCTGATGCTACAGCAGGCTCAATGAAAAAACCGAATTTGTCATTACTCAGCACCACGGCTAGACTACCCTCTTGTAGGTATAGTTGCTGCCTTGCGTAATAATCTGTGCTGGTCACCAAAGTATTGGATGACCCCAACTCACCACTTTCTTCGCGTTTTAAGATCCGCACAGACTGTTTGTGCTCTCCTTCAGCGGCCTGAAAATCTGCTGTATTTGCAATATACAAATGTGCACCGTCATATTTAACTCTGTCGCTTTCATCAACCGCTTGCTCCTGAACATTAGTGGACGAATACTCAGGTGTTGCAGCATCCGCAACTGGCGAATCGGCCACCTCATCGCTATCCTGGTGTGCTGTCGTACCTTGAACCAGGTAAACACCATTTTTAAGGTAAGTTGAAAAGTCTGACGCATTTGCCTTGCGCAACTTTTTGGCGCTGGCCTCGCCGGTAGACAAATCAGGCACTTTGTCGGGGGGTTGTATACCACCATTACCTGGATCCGGGGTGGAAGTATTGCTGTCACTCCCTCCGCCACATGCGCTGAGCAGCGCTAAAGTAAGCGCAGCAACACAAAACTTTTGCTGGGTAGAATTTAACATTGGCTGTCTCCTTGGGATTAAGTATGTACATAACCTTACTCGAATGCCAAAGAGTTGCTGTTACTACTGCGGTTTGAAATGTTATTTAATGTAACTCTTTCTGGCAATTAGTAATTTTATTGGTAAAGTACAGATGTTCAGGGTAGGAGTGGGTGAAAAAAGTGAAACGTCTGTCAGGTGTGATTGGCTCAGTGTTGTTTAGTGGTATGGCTTTGGCCAACTGTGATACCCATCCCGAAAACTGCATTGAAGTATCGCAATGGGAGATTTCCGTCGCGCTAGGGGCAGGTGTTGCAACTAACCCTTTAAAAGATAGCGACCATTCCCCTCTGATCGTATTACCCTATGTGCGCTATTACAGCGACCGGTTTTTTCTCGATAACACAGCTATCGGTTACACCTTTTTTGACCATCGTGCATTTGATGTTAGCTGGATTGCTGAGCTCAATTCTGAACAAGCTTTCTTTAGCCGCTCCCGACCCGGTACGTTATTGCGCTCAAATACGCTTTCCCCGGACATCAGCGAACGGATTAACCTACCCCAAACTGATATCAATTCCGGTGACAATGGTGCCGGTGCAGACGGGGGGGACAACGTTAATCCGCCCAATGAGGTCAGTGTCCAAGTCCCTCTCACCGACGTTGAGCAAAATTCAGAACAGCCTCAACAACCTTCTTTAACCTTTGATGATCTGGCAAAAAGAAAATGGGCGATCGACAGTGGTATATTGGCGCACTGGTACATCTCTGAACAACAAAAGCTAACAGTAAAATTACTGCACGATGTAAGGGGAATTTATAACGGGTTTCACGGCTCAGTGGGGTATAGTTACAAATTGCCATTTGGTGACCCCAAATATGCTCAATTCCAGTTTAAGGTGGGCGTCGACTACAAGGACGCAAAGTTAGGTAGTTATTACTACGGCATTACTGAGAGAGATACCGAACTTACTCACTTTCGTTACCAGGTCGAGAGCACTTTCAATCCTTATATTGGCATAGCATATAACCACAAACTGAGCGACAGCTGGCAATTTAAATTCACCGCAAAACATCAATGGCTTGGCTCAAGTATCGCAAACAGTCCTATCGTCGATGAAGATTATACAACCTCTGTCTTCATTGGAGGCTTGTATGCATTTTAACTGTGCCCTGTACAGCTTGTCAGTTGGGGCATTTATGTGGTGCACGTTTTCAGTGCAAGCCACCTCAGAGCCTCCCCCGCTGTTCGAGATAAAACCGCTGGTCTGTATGGTAAAAACGCAAGGACAAACCTGTCAGATGACCATTCGGGTTAATTGGCATCACGCCGTACCGGAAAACCTATGCCTGTATCAGGCGAATGCGCGCTTACACTGCTGGGAGAGCAGCAACAAAGGAACAGCCAAGCTAGCTGTCAAACTGGCACAAAACATGGAGTTTAGTTTGAGGGATACAAATCAAAATACGCTCGCCAAAAAGACTGTCAAAGTCAATGCTGTTGTCAGCACTAAGTATCGCAGGAAACTTAAAACAGATTGGAGTTTATTCTAATGACCAAAGTCATACTGGTAGAAGATGATGAGAGACTGGCGCAGCTCACCGGACAGTTTTTACAAAGTAACAATTATGATGTAACCCTGGTACACGATGGGGCACTCGCACCAGAGAAAATCATCAGTGAGCAACCTGATGTAGTGATTCTGGATATTATGCTACCCAATCTTGATGGCTTCGAAATATGCCGCCGGATCAGACCAGACTACCCAGGGCCTGTGCTATTTCTGACCGCTAAAGACAGTGATTTTGACCATGTCAGAGGCCTTGAAATTGGTGCCGATGACTATGTAATCAAGCCAGTTGAACCATACGTTTTGCTCGCCAGACTCAACGCACTCCTGCGCCGTCAGGGTAAACAAAATGACAGCAAGGATCAATTAACACTCGGCCAGCTGCGCATCGATAAAGCCGCACGTAAAACCTATCTGAGTGAACAGGAAATTGACCTGACAAGTTATGAATTTGATCTGCTGTGGGAACTGGCCCGAAACGCTGGTGATACCCTAAGCCGGGAGCACATATATAACCAGGTTGTGGGCAGACCTTATGACGGACTGGACCGTAGCGTCGATGTCAGGATTTCCCGACTGCGCAAAAAACTCAATGACAACCTGGAACAACCCTACCGGTTAATCACAGTTTGGGGGAAAGGATATTTGTGCTCTAAATCAGCCTGGGACTAATACGCGATGCTGCGTTTACTTGTCAGCCTCTATATTGTGGTATTTGCGAGTATCATTGCGATTAACCTAGGCAGTGAGACGATATGGCGAAACTGGGTGGAGCAAGCACCTGATGATTTGCGTCACGCGACTCAGGTTGCTAAGAACTACCAGCAGGCACTCACTTACCTGCAGAAACATGAGCTAGACTCCTACCTCAGAGCACAACCGCAGCTGAGCGTATTTTCATATGAAGATGTCGCTTGGTTACCCGAACAATTGACGGCGCTTAAGCAAGGCGAAATCATTACCTCCTTTGATGATGAAGGTAACGCCCTGCTACTTTTTGTTGTTAACGACAGTACCTCTGTCATTCAGCTCGGTCCATTTGCTCCTGCAAAATCAGCTAAAGTGAAGCAATACACCATCAAATTGCTCTCTTATTCCGTGCTGGCACTGTTGCTAGTCATATGGTTAAGACCGCTGTGGATTGACCTGGTACAACTCAAGCGTACATCCGAGAAACTCGCATCAGGCTCACTCGACCTGACACCAACCAGATCGCGATTTTCAGCCATCTACACCTTGACTCAGCAAATTGAAAGAATGGCGTTGAAAACGGCCAGCCTGATGAGCAACCAAAAACAACTGGTCAATGCCGTGTCCCATGAACTAAGAACCCCACTGGCACGTTTAAAGTTTGCCCTGGCTATGTTGGCACCAAAAGCACCGGAGCAGGTTTCAGCAATGGAAGAAGACGTCACCGAAATGGAAGTACTGATTGACGAGATGCTCAGCTATGCACGACTGGAGTTTGCCAATCAGCAACTGCACATGCAGCAATGTGATCTGGCACCGCTGATACTGGATCAGCTCGAAAAACTTGCCCGAACAACTAGCAAAAACCTGGTGACAGACATTATCAGTGATGTCCCGGTTGAATGCGATCCACATCAGTTAACCCGGGTCATACAAAACCTGTTACAGAACGCTGATAAATATGGTCAAAGTACCATTCGGGTCACCTTGAGAAGACAGCACAATATGGCTGTTTTTATGGTTGAAGATGATGGCCCCGGCATTCCTGAATCAAAGCGTGAACAGGTCTTCCAGCCGTTCTCCAGACTCGACAAGAGTCGTAACAAAGATACAGGCGGATTTGGTTTAGGCCTTGCCATTGTCAGCAAAATATTGTCATGGCACCACACTGACTGCCAGATTGATGATTCTGAGTTGGGTGGCGCCCGCTTTACGCTCAGGCTGCCACTTGTAGCCTAGCAAACAGGCTAATTAGAATTTAACGGAGCCACGCATCGCTTTGGTTTGCGCCCGCTTATTTTTGCTATCAAGTCGCTTTCGCTGCGAGCTTCGGGTAGGTTTGGTTGCCCGGCGCTTTTTTTCTACTTTCGTTGCACTGAGGATCAGCGCCTTCAACCTGGCCAATGCATCCTCACGGTTCTGCTCCTGGGTACGAAAACTCTGCGCTTTAATAACGATCACACCTTCTTTACTGATACGGCTATCCTGCAAAGCCAGCAATCGCTCTTTGTAAAACGGAGGTAGGGTTGAACGCTGAATATCAAACCGCAGATGAATGGCAGAAGATACCTTGTTGACATTTTGGCCACCCGCACCTTGCGCTCTGATCGCTGATAATTCAATTTCCCAGGCTGCCAACTCGACATGATTTGATAACTTTAACATAGTGACTACGACTCGTTACTCTGGGGGCTATCATAACAAGTCGCATATACGTTCGTCTATCTGGACGCACCAAGGCGACTTGCAATCGCAGGGGACACTCTAGCTGCCCGACAAGCAGGAGCCAGGGTTGCTGCCTGACCCAGTAACATCATGCATACCCCGCCCAGGGCAAAAAATTCAGCGGGCACCGTCGCCAATTCAAACCAGTTACTAAACTGCATATTCAGTATTATCGCCGCAACACATCCAAGTGCTACGCCAAACAAAGTAAGCAGTGCATTTTCTAACATAAAATAGCCCACAATCTGCCCTTGTTGCGCGCCAAGTGCACGGCGAATGCCAATTTGTCGAACACGTCGGGTGACAGCAAAACGTGCCTGACCAAATATGCCAAGGGCAGTAACCAAGGATAAACAACCTACGACCCAAAGCAAGGTCATACTCGCCGCATACTCAGCCTGATAACTTTGCTGTTTAACTTCAGTAAAAGTCATCAACTCTTCAATCTTCCGACCATGTCGCGCATTAAATAATCCGCCGTATTCGCCATCGCCTGAGCCTGTTGGCCCGGTGCGCTGCGCACCAGGTAATAAACGTATTCACTGGTTTCTATCACAGGGGCTAGCACGCTGTGTTCTACGACCACCCAAAAGCTCCATGCAGCCTGCAAACTTTTCACTACACCACGAACCTGCTGAGGCCGTTTATCAATATAAATCGTCTTCCCTACTGCCTGGCGCCAGTCATCCGGATACAATGACTGTGCGAGCGCCTGTGTAATGATGATCTCCGTCGCGACACGAAATCCGTCCGTATCTGCATAAAGCGGGGATTGAGTAAAGCCCTCCCCGGCAACCAGCGTCAGTCCCATCGTCTCTAACAGGGCATTATCACCCCCATAGTATCCACTGAACGTATCGTAGTCTCCATCGGCCTGAGTCGCGACTTCCAAAAAGCGCCCCCACCCAGTTAGCGGAACACCTGAAGTGACAGACGCATTAATAACGCCAGATAACTCTTTTAAAGCCAGCAAGTCTTGCTCAATATCCGCTGCTCTGGCAGCGGCATCGCCGGGTAAGTTGGTGAGAACAAAAAAGGTATTTTGCTCATCCAATCCACTTGGCCGGGATAGTAAACCTTGCTTTTGCAATGCCATATAAGCGGCATTCACCAGGATCATAAAGGTGACGGCAATTTGCAATACAAACAGCATCGGTGCGGTCCGACTGTGATTCAGCGTTTTGAGAATAGGTAGCAAGTCTCTCATAAGTTGTCCCTCACACACTGTTTAACTGGCTGGCAGGCTCTATCCGACTGGCTCTAAAGACAGGAAAAAGACCAAAAAACACACTGGCTGATATCGCCACCAACGGCGTCAACACCAGAATATACAAGTCCATTTGCATCAAATCGCTGCTCAAGTGCTGATATGCACGACTGCAAATTATGAGACCCAATTGGGCCAGCACCAAGCCCAGAGCACCGCCAAATATCCCCATCAACACAGTTTCAACACTAAACTGAATAAAAACCTGTTGCCTGCTCGCCCCCACTGCACGGCGTAACCCAATCTCACCAGCCTTGCCATGAAACTTTGCCATCATAAGGTTGGTGCTGTTCAATAAACACAGCAATAGAAAACACAATGACAACCCGAGCGCCACCCGGTTATCGTCAGAAATAGCTTCGCGATCGGCCAGGTATTCAGTTGGTGTGCTCAGCTTATTGACAATTTTGCGCTGAAAACGTCCCAGCACACGCTGCTCCTGAACGTAGGAATAGAGGAACTCTTCATAAGCACGACGTTGATTGGCATCTTGTAGTTCCACCCAAAAGTAAACCCAGACACATTCAGATGCCAACAGCGCTTCGAACGAGCTGTCTTGCGGATCGCGCCAGCATTCAAAAGGCTGTAAGTTTGCAGACCAAAGGGCGTTACGCACCTGGGTTTCAAATGGAATGAACACATCTCTTGGCTTGCGAAAAGCATGCATAGCTTCGCCATAAAAGCGCGGCAAGATTGGCCAGGTGTCCAACACACCGATTACGCGATACTCCAGTGCGCCCAGCGTAATAGACTGACCAACCGAGTTCTGACCATTAAACAGCCGTTGATTAACATCAGCACTGATAACAGCCACTTGCTCCCCTCGTCTATCGGCCTCAGCAGACCAGGCAGTACCAAACTTCATGGGGGCGTTAAAGGCACTGAAGAAGTCCCGACTGGTAGAACGCACCAATGCTGTTTTCGCGTTAGAGTCTGGTTGCCCCGACAGCTTCAACTGATCCCGGTAACCACTAATGGGAATGTGCGACTGGGCACGGTTCGCTCGCCATAAGTTTTGTACGTCCTGAAAAGTAAGATAAGGCGGTACCCGCTCTTCTTCACCTTGACTATAATAGGCTTTTTCCGGGCCCCAGCTGTTGAGCTGCACCAAAAACAAGGTATCTGCCTTGCCTGGCACAGGCTCTTGGTTCATCATGTAATTGATGGTGTAGGTGGTCATCGTCGCAGCAATACCGACCGCAATGGTGACCACAATTAAGGAACTTAATAGTGGAGTCTGTTTGAAGCTTATCCAGGCCAGTTTGAAATAATATCTCATCAGCATGCTTCCTCCACCTTGTTAACCCCGAGAATAGCGCCGGGTTAGCACGATCATCGTTGTGATCACGCCTTCGCATTGATTAAATTACTGAACTACTCGCACACGCTCTGCACTATTAAACATGCGCGTATCAGAAATGATGACCGTATCACCCACAGCTAGCCCTGACAGTATCTCTACCTGTCCGAGACTTTTCGATCCCAAACTTATGGACTTTTTCACCGCACTACCTTCGTCCAGTACGTAGGCGTATTTGCCGCTGTATGCATCTACAAACTGACCTCTGGGCAAATACGTTACGCCAGACTTTTCCTCCAGCACAATACGACTGGTTAAACGTTGATTTTGTCTCAGGCCGGTGATCTCTGATTCCTTAAAGCGGATCTTGCCTTCAACCTGGCCTCGCACTATCTCGGGTGATATTGCAGTGAGCTCGCCTTCATAAGCACGACCATTTAAAGTAATTTGAGCAGGCATTCCCAAAGCCAGATCATCGGCATAATTCTCTGGAATATTGACCTCAACCTCGTAGTGGGACAAATCCACCACACTCAGCAACGGCTGATTTTTCACCACTGTATTTTTCTGATCGACACTCAGGTTACCCACAATGCCGTTAACCGGGGAACGTATTTCCAGTGAGGCCACCCGCCTCTTCAGTTCGTCCACCAAAACCTGCTGAGCTTGCAATTCAATGGCGCGTGTCTGGATCTCAAATTTCTGGCTTTCCTTCAGCAAAGCAACCTCTTTAACCGCCAGGCGATGTTCTCGCTGTGCGTTTTCCAGTTCATCTTTTGCTTTTTGGTAATCTATATCGCTGACTACCTGATTCTTTTTACCTTCTTCATTGCGGCGCATTTCACGCTTTGCCGCATTCAGCGCCACGATTGCTTTACCCAGGTAATTCTCCTGAGCAAGATCCTGCTTCTTTGCCTGAATTTTTTCTCGCTCTAGTTGAGTACTGAGACGCGTTAACTCTGCCAGTTCCTGGGCGAGCAAGCTTTTCAGCTCAGGGCTGTCTATCTGCGCCAATGGCTGACTCATTTCTACCGAGTCTCCGGCAGTCACCAAATAAGTGACTGTACCTTCTGCCGGACTGTATAATGTAGGACGTCGTGACGCTATCACACGGCCTTGAACAGAAATATCCCGAACGAATTCACCACGACGTACTTCCGCCACATGAATGTTTTCCATTCTCACGGCGCTCTCTCCACTTGCCCAGGCAAGTATCTGAGGAACAACAAAATATAATGAAATAAATACACCAGCGATAAGCAGGAAATAGAGTTTGTAGTTGTGTTTTTTCTCTAGTTGGCTGTCCTGAGCGCTGGTATCGTCGATATACTGCATGCACTACGTCCTTGAAACTAAAAAGTGTTGATCAATACCAGGCTCTGAAAATAGCAAAACTCCATCTAAATGTCACCAACAATAAACATTTTATTAATACTTTAATCAGTTTGAAAATTAATCTGGGTACATTATTGCTCTTAGTTGGCTAATTTTTGCGCCAAACAACTCTATTTGTAGCGGGAACAGGTAAGCTTGTTAAGTGGATAAACTGAAAAGAGGAGCGGAAAGCGCGGCCTCCATGCCGCCGCAAGTGCTTGGGAATAACTGTAAATACTGCATAATCATATTCTAACCTGGACGCCACCTCCTATTTCGTTCAGTTTGGGTCGAATAAATTTTCTACTTTTTAACTAAAGTTGCTTTAGTCCGCTTGGGGCTAAACTAAGCAACCCGATTAAACTGGCGCGCCAGTAGCAATTCGCTGTCACGCAATGCACGCTTGATCACCTGCATCATGTTCTTACCTTTGGCTCGAACGAAGACACTGGGTAACCCGGGTAATAACACTTCCACTTTACAGATAGTCAAAACGCCATGGCGCTGGCAGGGCTGCTCATCCACATCAATGCGCACTTTGCGAATATGGGCGGCGTAGCGCATAAACTTGTTGGTTGCCAACTTTGCGAGCTGCGACTTGGTCGCCTCCGCAATACGCTTGCCTGTTGCTCTGAAATTTAGTTTCATAATGCTATCAACCTCTTGTACAAAGCCAGCAATTTACTGGAAATTGAACTCATATTGTTGCGTCGATGAGGCTAATCTACTAATGTATTTAAAAAGAAAAAAGCTGATTAATTCTTAGCGAAACCTCGAATATTACGAATGATAACGAACATAAATTACAATCACCTGTACTACTTTTGGCAGGTTAGTCGCCACGGCAGCATTGCCGCGGCCAGCAAAATATTGCATCTGACACCACAAACTATCAGCGCACAGATCACCAGTCTGGAGCAGCGTCTTGGTAAGCAGCTTTTTTTACGAGAAGGCAGGGGATTACGACTGACAGAGTATGGACAGCTCACCCAGCAATATGCCGATGACATGTTTGCCATTGCAGAAGAGTGGCTTGAAACCACCAAAGGTGATCTTGCCTCAATCAATAGAACACTGAAGGTCGGTATTTCCGATGCGCTGCCAAAGTCTTTGGTCTCGAAATGGCTGGCTCCCTTGATTGATAACGAGCGTATCTCCAACCTGCACTGCATTGACGGTCAACAAGCTGAGCTGCTGGCACAAATGGCCACGCACAAATTGGATCTGGTGTTGGCGGACAAGCCCTTAGATGGTGACACTCCGTTCAAACTCTTCTGTCACGAAATTGGTAAGAGTCAGATCGGGTTTTATGGCATGAAGCAGGATCAGGCCTTAACCGGCGACAACTTTCCAGCTGCACTGGCCGACACACCAATCATATTGCCAGCCAAGAACAGTCCGGTCACCAGCGCCATTCAGTATTGGCTCAATGAACTCAAAATCGAGATATCTGTTGCCGGTCATGTAGACGACAGTGCTTTGATGAAAGCATTGGGGCAACAAGGATTCGGGGTATTTCCTGCACCTTTGTCTGTGCGCGAAGAAATAGAGCGACACTATGATGTAAATTTCATTGGTGCAATCGAAAACGTCTATCAGAATTACTATGCCTTTACTCCCGACAGACTGATCAAAGACTCAATTTACTCCGAATTTGTGCAACATGCGCGCAGCATAGATGATAATCAGGAACCAACATGAGTAAACCCAGAATAGCAATTCAGTATTGTGTTTTGTGCCAGTGGTTGCTACGCAGTGGCTGGCTTGCCCAGGAATTGCTATCAACGTTTGCAGATGAGTTGGCCGAGGTCGCTCTGGTCCCGGCCAGCAAGGGCGTATTTAAAGTCTATTATGACGATACCTTGATCTGGTGTCGGGAGCGTGATGGCGGCTTTCCGGAAGCTAAAATTTTGAAGCGCCGGGTGCGGGATCAGCTCGATCCCGGGCGCGATATGGGCCATATCGACAGCGCCGGTTAAAGTAAAAAAGCTAGAGCTTAAAGCGCTCAATAAGCTGGGTCAGCCTGGCTGCAAAGCCACTAAGTGACTCACTGTCTTTGGCCATGAAACCCATTTCCTGTGAGTTACGAGCAGCCGTTTCCTGAACATCTTTCATTAACCCGGCAATACTTTCGCAATGTGCTGCCTGGTGATTTGCGGCCTCTAGCACCCGCTCACTCAATGCGGTTGCTTGTTCTATGGCCTCACTGACCTGCGCCATGTTACTGGCGAGCACTTCGCTTTGCTGGGCACACGCGCGAACATCCTGCTCCCCATTTTGGATCAGAGTCGCGGTAGTGTGCGTATCGGCCTGCAGATTCGCAATCATCTTGTTGATCTCCTGCGTGGCATTTTGTGTACGAATAGCGAGCTGTCTGACTTCATCAGCCACTACTGCAAAGCCACGACCTTGTTCACCGGCCCTTGCAGCCTCGATGGCCGCATTTAATGCCAGTAAATTAGTCTGCTCAGCAATTGCGACTATCGTATCAAGGATTTTCCCTATATCTTCGCTGTGGCCTCTGAGTCCGTCCATCGCTCCCACTGATTCAGTCATCGTGCTGCTTAAAGACATGATTTTTTCTTTATTATGCATAACGCTCTGAGCCGTTTCCTGATTCAGCCGCTGTGCATGCTTAAGCCCAGACACACCATCTTGTGACTGTTCAGATACATCAACAGCACTGTTGGCTATATTAGACGCAATGTTCAACGCATTGTCTGTCCGCTCAACCTGAGCCTTTGCCCGGCTGGTCAGTGTTTGGCTGCGCGCCAATGATGAGCCGGCTAAGTTTTTCAATTCATAGACCTGAGTATCAATTTCTTCCAACAAACTGCTTAGGCTTTGCTTTACCTGATTGATGTTGTCAGTCAGAGTGCCAAACTCATCATCCTGACGTTTGACTATCTGCCTGGAAAAATCTCCACTGGCTATATATCTCAGCATTTTATTTACTGCCGCCAGTGGGATAAGCATCGCACGGCTGGTAGACAGTGCGATCCAGACCGCTAAAATGGCGAAGACCAGTACTAATATCAGCGCCGCATTTTGAGCTTTTTCAATCAATTGATCTGATGCCTGCTGATACAAATCAAACTGGTTCTGGGCCTGACTTTGGATGGTATCAATCTGGTCAAACAAGTCGGTAAAGGTCTGCTCAGCACGCCGATAACTCTCCATAGCGGTTTGCTGGCCCCGGTGGCGCCGCTCAAGCGCCTGATACAAAGTGCCAGGCTCTTTTAACTGACGAGCAATGTGCTCCCAGGCCGGTTCAAACTGCTGAAGTAATGATTCGATAGGCAGCCCGGCAGACTGACGTTTCAGGTATGTCAGGTTGTCACTGATGTTATCAATAATAAAGCCAACGTCATCGCGGTGCGTCGCAAGGGCATCAGAGCCTAGTTGCGCCAGAGATTGCACATTGTTTTCCAGCGTAAACAGCAGATCATCAATGCGGATCCCGGTCCCCGCAACTTCATCTCTCAGCCGGGTATCCGTTGTTTCGATTAGCTCGATATCCAACATCGCTGTACCCGCAGTATTTCTGTGTTCAAAAAACTGGCCAACGCCTTGTTGAATAGTGTGGCCCGCGCGAAATTGCACCAGACGTGCTGCGAACAAAGCTTCTGAGAATTGTCGCAATTCAGTACGCACTGTAGCAACTTCCCGAAGCGGCCGCACCACGCCGGGATTATCTGCCGAGCGCATTTCTAATTCATCAAATAGCGACTGCGCGCGTGCTTCAGCCTGGTTAAATGCTTTCTGGATCTGCTGTATTGCCCTTTCATCACTCGCACTGTATGCCTTGGATACCAGATTACTGATCCTAAGTTGCTGTTGCTGAAACTGCTCGGCGGCATGCAAGATGGGCTGGGCGGTGTCTGTTACTTTATGGTTGGCACGTTGGATCTCTAACAGTGCCCAATAAGCCAGCGCACTGGCAATGACCAGCAACATACCAATTCCACCAAAGCCCAGGGTGATTTTGTGTTTTATGGAAAGCCGCAACGGCAACATGGCTATACCTTCCTTTACTACCACCTAATTTATTTATATACAGCTAGATGACAGTGTTAAATACGCGAGTTATTGATGAAAAATACAATATAAATATAGAAGTAATTATTACACTGCGAAATGTGGTTACCCATATTAGTCGTTCAATTCAACTCAGCCTAACTAAAATAGCTGACAAAGCTGGCCCGTTAGTACGCTGTTTTAACCTATCAGAGTTAATGAGATCTCGATTTTACAGTTCACACCTTGCTTGGCATTGTCATATTGCTTTCTGGCTCGTCGAAAACCATAACCCATATTGTTGATGTAGCCCCGCGCATTATTTGTGCGCGACAGCCAGTTGACTAGTCTTGAATTGTGAATGCGAAAAAATATACTCAAGCAGTTTTTGACCCCTTTTCTGAGGCACCTCAAATACAATCACATCCATCAAATAAGCAAGTGACACCTTATCGCTTATCATTCTGATAAATACAGCTTACTCCTGGCTTTTGTATACATTACGAAAGCTACGAGGCTGACATGTCGAACAACATACCTGCAAAGAGGGAGAAACTTTAAACCTGACTGATTACCAACATTACTTGTTGGCATCTTTGCGAATTTGTTCCAGCAGGTCTTCGTCTCCGATCATACGCTGCATCAGGTTATAAACCTGATTATCAATATCATTGTCGTATAATTTTAGAATATCGTTTGCCAGCTGCCTTTTAAGGCCTGGATATTGCTCATCGTTAGCCTGATAATATTGCGACATCAGGCCTTCTGCAGCCGTTGCTCGCATGTAATCGTTGTCTTCTTTTTCAACAATATCCAGTAAAGAACGCGCTATACGCGCGTCTACCACAGGCGTTTGTGCAACTACATCCAACGCCTGAACTCGGAGTTTATCATCATACTGGCCGCGGCTGATTTTAATCACAGCGTCCACGGTGTCGTAGCTCATGGTGTCCATTTGCGTACGATTCAGCACATACATATTCATCTGTAACTGGCCCATTGCCGACAAGCGGTCAATCACAGGTAAACTCTCATCCAGCACTTTTTGCTGTAATTGTCTGCTCAGTTTATCCGCATACTCAGGATCGGTTTTCAGGCGCATCTCGTAGTCATCAGGCAGGTCTTCATAAAAGCCATAAACCGGATTGCTCTGTCTGTGTGCGGCACGTTCTTTCTGCTCTTTCTTCTCCAGGATTGCCAATACAGAATCCTCAAGCGCCTCAGGAGACGCTGGCGCTGAGAACGTGCGATTCTCTAATTCGAGAACACGCTCCTGTAAGTAACGCACTTGTTCCTCTAATTGTTCAATATGTTGCTGTTTTTGAACCAAGCTTCCTGCCTCGACAGGCGTATACTGTTCGCTGTGACCTTGCAACGATACATTTTCTGCTGATTGAACATCAGATGTACTACTAAGTACTGGAGAGTGGGTAAAGTGGCTGTAGAGCGCGACACTAAGCGCACAGACCGAAAAAGTAAACGACAGTGTGGTTTTCAATTGTGACATATATTTCCTCTCAAGCCTGGCAATCTACACAAAAAGCATTGCTTTTGCATCGAGAATACTGTTAAAAGTTGTACCTCTAACAAATAGGCCAACATAACAACAAGGACTCAGGATGGTTGCCCGCTGGCATACGGTAAAAATAAGTGTCTTAATCATCGCACTCGCCATACTCGACCTCATATTCACCCTGCTCGGCGTGTGGTCCGTGGAAGGTGAAACACGCAACTGGGTATTGAGTTTTGAAGCATTAATCCTGACTTTATTGTTGTGCAATTGCTTAATAATAAGACAAGTTATCAGCCAACATCAATACGCACATACTTATCGGCTACTTGCAAACCTGGTTGTGTTTTCTCTTATGTTTTGTCTGGCAGGCGACGTTGTTAATTTCAATCTGGCTCAAAACTACTTCCAGCATAGTGCCGTGGTAAAACATGATTATCTCGCAGACTCTGTGTGGTTTTTTATGCCCGGCTATCTCTTCTTATTTCTTGCCTGCTGGCGTTTGCTGGGCTATTCGGGCACTCAGGTGGTTTACTTTGTAGTTACCATGCTAATTACATCGCTGCTGGCCTTATTCAGTTACTTAAATATGCACTTACCAGGCAGTGGCTGGTATGTCACGCTATTAACCGGCGGCTATGCCATAGTCATTGCACAAGCCGCATTATTAGGTCTGTGTTTACTTATCAGCTCTGATATACCAAAAACGCCGAGAATCTTTCTGGCACTCGGTATGATATTAGCGACCGTTGCAGATGCGCTTATCGGCCAGTTTTGGATCTTTGGTAATGAAGGACAAGGTTATTACCCTCAGATCAGAGCTATCAACTGGGCCATTTATATTACGTCGCAGGCCATTGTAATTCATTTACCTCTGGTTGCGATAACCCAGGCTCAAACCTCAAGTCGAACCTCTGCCGCAGAAGCTGGCTTGGCAAAATAATAGCCCTGAATATAGTCGCACTTTTGCTCCAACAAAAATGCTAACTGCTGCTCTGTCTCTACGCCTTCGGCCACCACTTTAAGATGCATGTTGTGCGCCAAACTTATGATGGCGCGCACGACCATCTCACATTTATCATCCTCACCTAATTTACGGATGAATTCACGGTCAATTTTTAATGTATCAATCGGCAGGTGCACGAGATAACTAAACGACGAATAACCAGTTCCAAAATCATCAATCGCGACGGAGATACCCAGGCGCTGAAACGCATTAAGGATTTCGATTGCCTGCTGAGGGTTTTGCATCATCATCCCTTCTGTTACTTCCACCTCTATGGCGTCAGCCGGTAATTGATACTTCTGCAACAGATAAAATACCACCTCAGGCAGCTCCTCTCGCTGCAACTGATCCATAGATAAGTTTACTGCGATGCAGGGCGGGTTAGGGTATTCAGCTCGCCACTTTTGTGCCTGACGACACGCCTGTTCGACCACCCACTCACCCACTTTATTGATCATTCCCATTTCTTCGAGTTTAGGGATAAATACATCAGGACCCAGCCTGCTGCCATCCGCTGGAAACCAGCGTAACAACGCCTCTACCTTATTAACACGATTATTAAGAATGTCCCATTGAGGTTGGTAAAACAGTGCAAATTCCTGGTGTTCAATCGCTGCACGTAGCTTTTGCTCTAATTCCAGCGATGCCAGTGCCTGTAAATGAAGCTCTTCAGTGAAGAACTGAAAGTTCTGCCCGCCTTGCTTTTTGGCCCGGTACATCGCCAGCTCAACGGCCCTTAATACACTAACACTGTCTTCCCCGGCGCCCGGAAAACGCGCAATCCCAATGCTTGGGCCAATGTAAATTTCATGCCCGCGAATAAGGTAAGCGCCCGACAAATGGCCGAGTAAATGCTCGGCAAGTACCGCTTCATTCCTGACATGCTGTTCTATAAAATTCTCCAGTAAAATCACAAACTCATCACCGCCAACGCGGGCAACAATGTCACCATCACTGACCGTTTTTACAATTCGATGGCCTACTTCCTGAAGTAAAATATCACCCACTTCATGGCCAAACTGGTCATTGACCTGCTTAAAATGGTCCAGATCAAGGTGCAGAAGTGAGAACTCCCGGTCATGTCTGAGGCTACGTTTAATTGCTTGCTGCAAGTGTTTCTCAAAAGTGCTACGATTAACCAGTCCCGTTAAAGTATCAAACTGAGACAAGCGACTCAGTTGCTCCTCAATGCTACGTTTTTGACTGATGTCCTGAAAGGCAATGACCACACCAAACAACGTCTTGTTTTCGTAGATAGGCGTGGCAATAAACTCGGCAGGGAACATGCGATTGTCACTGTCTTTGAATAACCCGTATGAATCCCGGTAGGTGTAGCCTTTAGCGCAGTGCTCAAAAATCTTGCAGTTCTCCCAGGTTGCATTGCCGGCCAGTGACGTCGGCAAACAAATAAACTCTGCCACATCAGCCCCGACTAAGGTATTTTCGCTCACGCCAAGCACTTTCTCAGTTGCAGGGTTCGTATACGTAATCTGACCATGAGTGTCGACACCTAAAATGCCTTCTCCGATGGACTTGAGTAATAACCGATTTTTGTTTTCAAGCGCTTGGATATCATGAAAAGATTGTAATAGCTTGGTTCTTTGCTGTTCCAGTTCAAGAAAGACTTGCACTTTACTGTGTAACGTATGAGCATTAATTGGCTTAAACAGGTAATCAACCGCCCCGACCTCATAGCCTTTAAATTCCAGCGCTTCAGTATGATCTGCCGCGGTGATAAATATGATAGGTGTGTGCTTAGTTTCGTCATTCATACGCAGCAAAGAGGCCGTCTCAAACCCATCAATACCGGGCATCATCACATCAAGTAAAATAACAGCATACTTATGCCGTAATACCAATGAGAGCACCTCATGGCCCGACTCTGCCGAGTGAAAATTAGCGTTCATATCCGACAGGATCTTTTTCACTACTCTGTGGTTTTCGGGCCTGTCATCGACAATCAAAATCGTGGGTTTGGTAAGGTCGTCTTGCTGCAACCGACTTTGCTGTATCGCTTCCATAAATCATCCTGGGTTGTGTCTTTCCCGCTCTTTCAAGCTTAGTATAAAAACCACACTGACAAGCCCAGGCTATTTAAAATTTCCTACGCCTTTAGTCCTAGTTCAAACCTGCAACCATGACAGGCACACCCAAAAAAGGTACAACCCTTGGGCAAAAACGCTTAAATTTACTATTTTTATTTCACTTAATGTGTTGATTAACACAGCCAGAAACAATCTCGAATAGACATCACACTCTGGGTATTTTTCGATAAAGGGTAGCCGCATTATCAAGTAACTGCCATCGGCCATTGGAATCAAGAGAATCAAGGTTTTCGAGCCGTCCCAGACCTAAAAAGCCACTGTGGTGCAAACTCTGATCAAACAAATTGATAACTCGCTGCTTCAGCGAGTTATCAAAGTAAATCATAACATTTCGACAAAGTATCAACTGCATTTCACCAAACACACCATCACAAACCAGGTTGTGATTAGCAAACACAATGTTTCTGGCCAGTTCCATACGAATTTTGCTGCTGTGATATTGTGTAGAAAAATGTTCATGGAACGGCGTAGTACTGGATATTGCCAGCTGGTTATAATTTTTCTCCCCCTGACGTATCGTTTCCTCAGTAAAAATACCCGTTTTGGCCTTGTCCAAAATCCGGTCATTAAAATCAGTTGCATATATCTTAGCCCGGTCATATAAGCCGTGGGCCTTTAATAACATTGCCAGAGAATACACTTCCTCCCCGGTGGCACACCCAGCATGCCAAATTTTGTAGTAGGGGAAAGTTTTTAGGATAGGAAATACATGTTGCTCAAGAGACTTAAAAAACGCAGGGTCTCGGAAGAACTCCGTCACGCTCACTGACAATTCCTGCAGCAGCTTGTGCATATACCCTTTTTCATACAACACCTTGGGAATTAAATGCGAAAAATGGGCAACATCATCCATAAGCATGCAATTTTGTAAGCGTCTTATCAGCGTACTGCGCGCATACTGTGAAAAATCATAACCACTACGCCGATACAAAACGTCCAGCAAAATATCGACTTCTAACATTTGCTCAGGAGTCAGCTTGCTTTCGCGGCTTGATAACTGGGTCATATCAATGGAGTCTGTCGCTTGCATTTTGCGTTTCATATAACCAGATTTTCATCATAGATATCAATACATTGATATCTACCGGTTTAGCGAGATAGTCACTGGCCCCAGCTTCCAGGCATCTTTGCTTGTCTTCACTCATCGCCTTTGCTGTTAGCGCAATAATCGGGAGGCTCTGTGAAATATCCGCGCGAATATGCCTCATGGCTTCAAAGCCGTCCATAATGGGCATCATAATGTCCATCAGGACCAAATCAAATTGCTTACTCTGCTGGAGCTTCTCCAGGGCTAGTTGACCATTGTCAGCCATAGTAACATCCAGTCCCTGCTCCTTCAGCAACTTGGATAAGGCGTACGTATTTCGCAAATCATCATCCACCAACAGAACATGAAAGCCCGACAAGTCAACAGGTTGACTTACGATATCGCTGCGCTTTGCAGCAATGACACTGGGTGGTAACTGCTGCTCAACAGAATGCAAAAAAAGCTCAACTTCATCTTGCAAACGCACCGGAGCATGGTCTGTCTTCAGTACAATTTTATCGGTAAATCGCAACAGCTGATGGTATTCATCCCGGCTCAGCTCCTGCGCGGTGTAAATAATGATCGGTGGCAATATAAGGCCCGCCTCAGCATCCATTTTCTCGAGCAGTTCAAAGCCCGATATGTCCGGTAAATTCAAATCAACTATACAACAGTCAATCTGATGTTGTTTCAAAAGTTGCATCGCCGTGCTGCCATCATTTGCAACATGGAGCTGTAATCCCTTTTGCTGTAAGACCTGTTTAATCACTTTACATGCATGTGTATCGTCTTCAACCAGGAGTAAGTGCTTAATGTGTTTTTGTAGCAAAACTTCAAACTTAGCGAAGACCTGCTCCATCTGATCCAAAGAGACAGGCTTAGTTAAAAAGTCGATTGCCCCTTTTTGTAGCGCTTTTGGATCTTTATTTTTACCCGATACAATATGAACCGGGATCTGGCGTGTTTTAGGCTCAGACTTCAACGTATCCAATAATGCCATCCCATCCATATCTGGCAATCCAATGTCTAATATCACAGCGTTAGGCTGCGCTTGTCGTACCTTGTCTAAGGCTTCATCGGCTCGAGCACATACCACAGGTTCAAACTGATGCTTGCGCGCAATATCAGCTAAAATACTGGCAAATTGGCTATCATCTTCAACAATCAAAATTGTACTTGCATATTCAGGAACCGGCTCGGGCGGAGCGTCAGTAGTCACGATAGAGTTAATGCCAGCTACGCTTTGAGACAGCGGCTCAGCCAGCAAGGCATCATCATGCACTTTCACAAAATCATTTTGCTGCTCCGGTTGACTTTTGTGCACCTCAGTTTGTGGCACAGGTGTAACTTGCTCCGCAGAGTCTAGTTGTTTTTGACGCGGTATATACAAAGAAAAAGTACTACCTGCCCCCAATTCGCTGGTCAGATGGATCTCGCCACCCAGCAACTTACTGAACTCTCGCGATATGGTCAGTCCCAGCCCTGTACCACCAAAGGCTCGGCTAGTTGATCCATCCGCTTGCTGAAAAGCTTCAAAAATCGCTTGTTGTTTGTCTGGCTCAATGCCAATACCTGTGTCTTTAACGACAAAGCTCAGACAGTCACCCGGGGTCTGTTCCAAATTACTGAATTGAACATCACCAGCGAGTGGCCCTATGCATAGCTCAACATGCCCCTGGTCCGTAAACTTAAATGCATTAGACAATAAATTGCGTAATATTTGCTCCAGTCTGAGCTCATCCGTTTCTATGTCTTTAGGTGCCAACGCAGAGATAGAAACCTTAAAATCCAGATTCTTTTCTTTAGCAAGCGGCTCAAACTGCCTCTTCAGTCGAGCCACAAAGCCGTGCAAATCAACCCTGTCTGAGATCAGTTTTAGCTTACCCGCCTCAACCTTTGATAAATCCAGAATTTCATTAATTAGCGTCAATAAAGACTGGCCACCGTTATAAATGACCTCAATGTCTTCAAGCTGATCGTCGCTTAAGTTACCTTCCGAGTTTCTGGCTAAAGATTGCGACAGTAGCAGCAAACTATTCAGCGGCGTCCGTAATTCATGTGACATGTTGGCCAAAAACTCAGACTTGTACTTGCTGGATGCGGCCAACTGTTCTGCACGATGCTGTAATTCAATACGGGCATTTTCGATTTCGACTTTTTGTTTCTGTAAGGTGTCCGTACGCTCTGTTAATTCCGTATTGGTTTGAGTCAGGCGGCTTCTTTGCTCTCTGAGCTCTTCTTCCGAACACTTTAGCTCCTGTGTTTGCTGTTCCAGTTCCTCATTGGCCGCTTTTAAATCTTGCTGCTGAGACTCAAGCTCCTCTGCCTGCTGCTGCGATTCATCCAAAAGCTCCTGTAGCCTGCCACGTGACAGAGCTGATGCAATGGCCTGTCCAATACTATCCGCACACAGCTCAAGCAACTCAATGCTCTCTGCAGAAAACGGCTTAACACTGGCAACAACAATTACTGCCAGTACAGCTTCATTTTGCCGTTTGTCTTTTACTGGCACAGCAACCACTTGCCGTGCAGCAGAGTGCCCCAGGCCCGAGTCTACCAAAATCGACACATGATCTACGGGTAGCTCTTTAAGATACAATAACTTGCTTTCTAACGCGGCCTGCCCAACCAGCCCTTCTCCGAGTTTAAATTCAGTATTTTCGGTAGTTCGACATTGATAAGCATAACTGGCCTTTAACTGGAAAGTTTCGCCTTGTGCTGCGTACAAAGCACCTACTTCAGCTTCCAAATAGCCAGTGCAAAAATCACAGGCAATTTGATAAATTTGAACCACAGACTGGCTACCGGTTAAACGCTCAGCAATATCG
This sequence comes from Pseudoalteromonas sp. PPB1, assembly GCF_015356275.1. Taxonomy (NCBI): domain Bacteria; kingdom Pseudomonadati; phylum Pseudomonadota; class Gammaproteobacteria; order Alteromonadales; family Pseudoalteromonadaceae; genus Pseudoalteromonas; species Pseudoalteromonas sp. PPB1. Next base: position 80,591 of record NZ_JACEQV010000017.1, read on the forward strand.
GCTTGCCCTGCTTTTAACCAGGTTTGCGCTTGCGAAAGTTGATACGCTTTACGCAAATTTTTGGTCATCGCATTCAGCGCTATCCCCAGTAAGTCTTGTGGTCCTTTTGGGGTAAAGTCTTGAGTATAGTCCCCTTTTTCTATTTCTTTTGCATGGCGGGTGATGGCACGTAGTGTTTCCGTCATTTTTGCCAGTGAGCGGGACAGCTGCCTCACCTCTTTGCTACCTTGAAGCTGTACATTGGTGCTAAAATCGCCATCAGCAACTTGCTCTGCAACCTCAATTGACTGATTAATCGATTGCCCTATCTGCTTGTTAATTAAGTACGCGATAAGTGTTGTTATCATTGCTGCCAGGGCAAGAGCAATAACCGAGAATAAAGACAACTCTGCTAAGCTATTTTGATTAGACATCAGGCTGTTATCTGCAAGCTGTTGCTGCGCAATTTCGATTTCAATCAGCTGGTTTTTGAGTGCGCGCGTTAACGGACCCAATTGCGCTTGCCAGATGCTTTCTGCCTGATCCCAATCAGCACTGCGTCTGAACTCGAACATGTCTCGTACCAACGCCCAATATTCGACACGTAAACGCATAATTTTCTGAAATTGCATTATCTGCTGCTCGTCCAACAAGGTTTGTTGTTGCTGGACATTTAACCAGGCATCTTCATGCCAGGAGTAATGCTCCTCAAAATCCCTGAAATAGGATTCCTGATTGCTGAGCAAAAACGCCTTTGCAGCGCTCATGGAAATCGCGAAGCTGGCCCTGAAGTCTGCCAGGTGCTTAAGAAGTTGCTTGCGCTGCTCTCCCGCAGAGAGCTCCTCTTCCCGCTCAATCAATAGCGTTACCGCATTTTGGATCCGCTCAGCTCTGGGCATCGCCTGATTAAAGAGAATTTGTAACCCTGGGAAGTTTTCTTCGGTTTGGGCGACGGCTTCTATTTGCTGCTGAACTAGCCTGGCTTCACCCAGCTTTGCTTCAAGCCTGACAACCTGGTCCCGGCTCAAGGCCGACAAGGACAATCTTTTAATCTTAAACAGAGACTCGTCAATGTTTTGCCAGGCCTCGCGTCGCCCTTGCAAGTGTTGCTGACCGCCCCCTGCCATCCAGGATTTCAGCTCGAGTTTAGAGTCCTCGAAATTAGATCTCAGTGCTTGCATATGCTTAACGCTGGCCAGTTCATTCGTACTAAACTGAGTGCTACTTTGCTCCAGCTCAGCTAACTGAAAAAGCGCCGCAATAACAATGGTGGCGGGGATCAAAAAAGCCAGTGCAAATCCGGTGCTTATTCGTGTGCTTAAGGTGTTAAACTCCATTATTCCTTCACTCTCAAATCGGTAGATCCATTTATTCTAAAATGATCACTCAGAGTATAGTCACGGACTCTCGAACATGGGGAATATTTTGGTCAATTATCCATCACATAGTGAATAGCACTATTTCGATGCAAAACCACGCAAAAAGCCTTGTGCCAATAGGTTTAAGGGTAATCAAATAAAGTGGACAGACTCAGTGTAGGCGTCTTCAATAACGTTTTGTGTATCTGACTTCAAAAATGGGACTCAATACTGCCCACAAATTGCTATTGCTATTGCTATCATTGGCTGCATTTCAAATGCTGGCATAGCCACACGCAAATGAGCATGAGCACATCAGACTTGTGAAAATAAGTCCCCATGGTAACCGGAAAAATGGATTGTCAGTGTGTAATACTGACCCGGTTTATGCTGTGCCTGCCAGCCAAAACAAGCACACACGCGTGACACAATGCGAGTGCCTAACCCCTGCCCCTGATGCGTTTGCTGTGTGCTGATACCATTCGTGAAGATCATTCCATCGCTGTCCAACGACACACTGAGCGAGCCCTCACCATGTTGCAACGCGTTTTTGCCAATCTGCTCCAGAAGGAGATTCAGCAAACGCGACTGCACAGGCTTACTTATCGGCTCTGATGGGAGTTCCAGCGTGATCCTGAGCCCCTGTTGCTGCCAGTGTTGTTGCCATGTTTGCAAAAATACATTGAGGTCAGTTGACGTCAGCCGCACCTGATCGGCTTTACACAACAACAAAATGGCTTCACTCAGCGAAGCCAGATCCTGCCCGGCCTCTTCAAGCTGGGTCAGCAAAGGTAACGCATCTAAAGGAAGCTCATCAAGTTGTTCAAAACGTGAGATCGTATTGTGGATCTGAGCCAGCGGTGTGTTAAGTTCATGACTTAAAAAAGCGGAATAAAGCCGTTCCTGTTGCTGCGCATAACGCTGTGCATACGAATCCGTTGCAGCGAGAATCGAGTGGTAAGAGAACTCTTCAAATTGCGCTGCCTGAGTTTCATTCTCCTGTAAAGATACACTCTGCAAAGACGCTGTCAGTCGCCCGGATTCACGCGCAATACGCCGGTGTATTGGCCACCAAGTCACTGCAGCGAGTATCAACAAGGCCAGCGTCAGCGCAATGAATACCGCCACCAGACTTGGCGAATCCTGGCCGCTAATACGATGAATAATATACAGCGGCTCGAAGGCGCTTTCTGTATAGCGTAGAGTATATAAATAATCATCTGACAGCGTCAGCAGTTGCGAGATTTCCTGCTCCTTTGCCTCTGGCCCAAGCCCATGCTGACTTAAAGCTTGCTGATAGTCTGTGGGTAAATCTTGCCAATTCCCCATCAATTTACCACCATCCTCGTATGGCAACATCAGCTGTCCAGACAACGCTACCTCAAGGTCCTGATAAAGATAATATTCTGAGGTCCCATCCCAGGCATAGTGATACACCTGACTGGCCACCCAGATCCAAATTAAGGAAAAGAGTCCAAATAAGGCAAACAACCATCGTGCGAGATACCACCTGAGTGTTTTTTGCCTCATGAACTCGATTCTCTCAATGCAACGCCCTGACCCTTAAGTGTTTGTATGACTGAGGGTTCGTCGTCACGACTCAAGTTATGCCGAAGCCGGGTCAATAGTGACTTGTACATATTGTTGTTGACCTCACTGTCAGGCCAGACATGGCGCAAGATCTGCGCTTTGCAAACAGGAGCCGGGGCCTGCTCCGCCAGTAAAGCAAGCAGTTGCCATTGCTGGGGTGACAAAACAATGGTGCGGCTGCCACGGGTAACTATTTTTGCCGAAAAATCCACATGCAGGCTGCCAAGCTCAAACACTTGATTGTGCTTATTTACTTTGCCCGCCAACAACTTAATTCGAACCGCCAGTTCAGGCAGGGCAAAGGGTTTGGTCATATAATCCAGTGCCCCTGCCGCAAAAGCAGCCAGTTTGTCATCCAGATCCGTTGCCGCCGTGCAAAACAATACAGGCGCATCAAACCCGGCCAACGACTGCTGTAATAAACTCAACGCATTACCATCAGGCAACGCCATATCCAGCACGATCGCATCATATTTATCGAAAGTGGCCGTTTGCGCTGCAATGTCTTTCGCGCAGCTCAGCGTTGCGGCATAATCCACCTCGATTCCCTCAGCATTGAGAAAGTCTATCGTTTGCGCTGCCAGTACGGCATCGTCTTCAACCAATAAGATCAGCATTTAACCTCTATACTGTTACTTTGTGGTTACCATGCTACTGATAGTGTATCGGCATCAATGAGGAGTCAACAATGCGAGCAACAAAGATGATCACAAGCAGTTTTCTGATAGCCGGTTTAGCCCTCAGTGGCTGTAACTCTGACAATCAATCCAACAGCCAAACCACAAACCCATCAACTTCAACAACGCCAAATGTTGAGCAAACTAATGAAGCGCACAGCGCGTCCATGGTGTTCACCAACGGGCGAATTTACACCGTTAATGCCGAGCAACCCTGGGCACAGGCGGTGGTACTTCAGGATAATAAAATTGTCCTGGTCGGGAGCAACGAAGAAGCTCAAATGTATATCAATGACACAACACAGCATATTGACCTACAAGGTAAAATGATGCTTCCAGGGTTTCATGATGTGCATATGCACCCGCTTGAATCTGCTTCTGAAGCCACCCAATTTACCGTACCCGCCTCTGCAACGGCAGGGGAATACATAGACGAAGTGGCTTATGCCGCCAGTCAGCACCCTACCGCTAGCTGGTTGATTGGCTATGGCCATGAAATCTCGACCCTATTGGAAATGTCCGACTCACCTCTGGCAGTACTCGACGAAGCCGTGCCAGACCGACCTGTGATTATCATGGAACAAACTTCTCACTCCATGTGGGTTAATAGCAAAGCGCTGGAGCTTGCGGGCCTGTCAGCCAGAAGCTTAGATCCGATTGGGGGTGTGCTGGGTCGCAATGAACAAGACCAGCTGAATGGTATTTTGTACGACAATGCCGGAAATCAGGTCATGGAGCTGGCAATGCAGTCTCTTCCAGATGCTGCACAAAGTGACTACCTTGGCCTGCTTGAATACACCATGCCAGAGCTTAACAAGGCGGGGATCACCTCCATAAGTGACGCCCGCACCTACTGGCAACGCGGTCACCTGGAAACCTGGCAACGCGTTGCAGATGAAGACAAGCTGACATTACGTGTTTCGCTTGGCCTATGGGCATATCCGCAAATGAACGACAACACTCAGCTTGCCAAACTCAAATCTTTATATCAGAGCAATTCAGCTGAGCTGTTACAGGTAAATCAGGTCAAATTCTATATGGATGGCATTTTAGTCAATACCACCGCAGCCATGCATGAACCTTACCTGGAGAACTGGCTTGAACTGGATGGCAATCGTGGCCTCAATTACTTTACTCAGGCACGGCTTGAAAAATACATCAAAGCACTGGAGCCAACAGGGTTTGACTTTAACATTCATGGGATTGGCGATCGTGGTATTCACGAAGCGTTAAATGCCATTGAAAATGCCTCAAATGGTCAGGCCCGTCACCGCATCACGCACCTGGAAGTCGTTGACCCTGATGATTTACCGCGCTTTGCCAAGCTGAATGTGATTGCTGATGCACAAGTCGCCGGAGATTTTACCGACCCGAGCCACTGGCCTGACACCATCCCACTGATTGGCGCGGAGCGTGCCCAGGATCTGGTGCCCATTCGCAGCCTGGCCGACAATCAGGCCACGCTCACCCTGTCGAGTGACTGGAATGTCAGCCCGTTTAACCCGTTTATCGGTTTAAGTAATGCGGTGTCACGCCAACCACAGGCCATTTCACTGGCGCAAGCTATTGAAGCTTACACCCTAAACAGTGCCTATGCGATGCGACAGGAGCAGCGAGTCGGTAGTATTGAAGTGGGTAAATTAGCCGATTTAGTGGTCATTGACCGCGATCTATTCGAAGCCAGCGCCAACGAGATCCGCAATACACAAGTGGTAATGACACTGCTGGATGGCGAAATTATTTACCAGCGCTAAATTAATTAAGGGGCTAGTTAAGCCCCTTATTGTCTTAACCTGGTTAACGGTTGCCAGACCCTACCGGGGCTGGCAATGGTAACGCCCGCCCGGTTCGGGATTCGTCCTCTAATGCAGCTCGCACGGCATCAACCGAATCAAAATCCAGCCTTGGGTGATAGTTTACCCAGCGACCATTGATAAGTGCTTCGAGTTTAAACCCTGGGATCTCACTGAACATATTCAGTGTCCCATCATCACGGCGACTTGCAGCTACGGTAGGGATACGGAAAAAACGACCCTGACGCGTTAACTTAGGTAACTCACGATAGCCCAGCAAAGCGACAAAACGTTGCCAGTCCTGCTCACGTAATCGTCGCTTTTTATCATTGAAATGGCCACTGTTGCGACTGTATACCAGACCGCCCTGGTATGGGACAGCCCATGCAGGCTTGTGCCAGGCACGCTCTGCTAATGCCAACAAGCGTGGATACAGCATATACTCAGCCTGCAGATCATCCCGAATCATTTCGCTCCAAAGATGCCCCTGCATACCTGTATAGCCAACGTCCGGTTTCAGAGCGGAGTCACTGTCATCCGCGCTGTAGGTGTGATGCAACACATCTCGCCAAAACTCCGCATGCACAGGCAAGTTATCCGGCATAAACTCAAATACTTTACGGGTATCTAATGCCCGGCTGGCCCAGTGATTGCCGCGCTCCTCAGGGTGGGACTGGTAAGGAAAGTCAAAATAAGTCACATCGGGCAACGACAGCACCACATCCCAGCCCAGATTAGCCTGCTTGTGCGCCACTTTATGCCCTTGTTCGCTAAGCGTACTCCAGACATTGGATTGAACATTTTTAGGCATTTTTTCTGGGTTCACATCACTCAGGCCATCGCTCCAGCCTGCCACCGTAATGCCTTTTTCAGCGACCATGGCCGCCACTTTTTCAATAAAATATCCATTCATCGAGACAATAGATTGCTTTGCATTCAGCGCTTTACATGCGGGTGAGTCTAGCCAGGCGCCCGCTGTTTCATCCGCACCTATGTGATACGTTTTTAAAGGTATACCAGCACGCTCATGCATCCGCTGAAGCTCAGTCAGTACCTTATTTACAAATCGATAAGTCGCTGGCAAACATACATTCAGGGTATTATCGTGGTAATGCTGGATGGAGGAATAGCGCGTCTCATCAGCTTCTTCCACCAGCCGATATTCATTGGCCGCCTCAGTTTTTCCTTTGGCTATCAAAGCCCGGTAACGCGCTTCCATTGCAATAATGGCGGCTCGAGAGTGTCCGGGCATATCCAGCGATGGGATCACTTCAATGTGATGCGCTTTGGCGTAGCGCAAAATTTCACTGTAATCCTGCTGAGAATAGTGGCCATTGCGCGGCGCACCGGTGCCGGTACCTGCGCCCAGTTGTGGCAACAAACAACGCGTTTCACTGAGATCGAAACAGCGTAACCCACCCACTTTTGTCAGTTCCGGCAGGCCTGCAATAGCGAGGCGCCAACCTTCATCATCAGCCAGATGCAGGTGTAACTTATTTAATTTATAAGCGCCCATTTGCGCTATGGTATCTAACACAAATTGCTTGGAACGGAAGTTTCGGGCACTGTCGATATGCAGCCCCCGAAACCCATATCGAGGCGCATCAGTAATAGCCACACTGGGAATACTGTGGGTTTTCAAATCCATGAGCCCAGCCAATGTTTGCACCCCATAGAAAGCACCCGCGGCATCAGATGCCTTAATATCAATCAGGTGGGTAGAACTATTGAACTGATACCCCTGCGCAGCTATGGGCAGTGAGGCGTCCACAGTGACCCGCACTGACAACCCTTTTTGAGTTTGTTTAACCCCCAGCTGGGCGAGTCGCTTGCCCGCCATTTCGATCTGTGCCAAATCAACGCCCTTAAGCTCAAAGCGGATCCCTTTTTTCAAACTGATCCGTCCCTGTGATACCACTTTAAACTCGCGGGGCGCCGGGATTAGTCCCTCTGGCGCAGCGCGAAGCTCGGGTTCAGACTGGTGCTGCGCCAAATAAGCTGCGCCCATCCAAGGGGTTTGATCTTTATTACTGACTCGCAGCTGATGGTAAGACTCGAACGGTGCCAGGTATGGCTGCTGTTCAAGCTCAGTTTGCTCATCCCGGACAGAGCGCGTACTGGCGATCACTCTGGGGCGCAGGCGCTCAGATTGATCGGCTAAGATATAATTGGGCATAAACTCAGAGCGGGTGACTTGCGAATGTTCAGTGTAAAAGCGCACGCTATAGGTTTCGTCCGCAGAGAAACCAGTAAACTGCTCAGTGGGAGTCAGCCGGTGCAAATCACCATTCAGGTGTTCAATTTTGAACGAGTCAGACTCGACCTGATAAATTGGCATCAGCTGGCTAAAATAAATGGCCCAATCAGCGCCGTTATAAGGCTGGGGTGAACCTAGCCGTAACTCAGAAAAATAACACTGCTTCGCGGGTTCCGGACACTGCTGTGGCATAGAATCAATTAACTGATAACGGATCTGAAGATTGTCAGCCAACGCATTCAACTCGCCTTGTGTTAACGGCTCCGTTGCCGCGAGTGCTGCTTGAACACCCAATAGTGCCATTAACAGGCAAGCAAACTTATTCATATTCCCTCCGAAAACTGTTTCTGGAACAACTTATAAGCGCCACGCAACGCGGCATGCTCCAGCTTACCTACTTGAATCTCGAGCTGTTTAAATAACGCCGGATGTGTTTGTCCTGCAAGGCTTTTCCACATACCGCGCTGAAATAAGTCGTACGACTTACTGACAGATCCACCCAGGACAATTTTATCCGGGTCAAAGGCCAACAGCGTCTGCGCCAGTGCATACCCCAGGTGGCTTCCAAACTCGTCAAACAGAGATTGCGCATAACGATCTCCCTGCTGCGCAAGCACTGCCTGCTCTGCACCGTTAGTGCCTCGCTCCAGAAAAAACTGCCCGCTGGTATATTGCTCCAGAATACCATCACGATAGGGAAAGCTGCCGAACTCTCCCGCCGCACAATGCCTGCCACTGTATAGTCGGCCGTCAAAAATGAGCCCTGCGCCCAGGCCAGTTCCCAGACACACCCCCATCAGATTGCTTACCGGCTGGTAAAAAGGAGCGCCTGGTTGATAATGACGACCATAACAATATTCACCCATAGTAAAACAGTTAACATCGTTGTTAACAACTACAGGCAAAGAAAAATGTGCATTTAATTGTGCAGCCAGAGGCACATCCTGCCACGCTGGAATATTAACCGTCTCCAGCACTGTACCATTACTCAGATCAACCATACCGGGCACACCTATAGCGATACCGCAACAAACGTCGCTGAGCTGCTCTGCAATAATGCCTGTAATAAACTCGTTAACCTGTGTTTTAGTCGCTGAAGCAGGCACACTATAACGGCGAGCCTCATAAACACCCTGTTCATCAACCCGGGCAACCTGTGCTTTGGTGCCACCCAGATCAACACATACTATTGTACTCATTGGCCCGTCGCTTCCTGTTTCTCTGTCAGTTGAGTTTGCTTGTGCCAGAACATTCTGACGGTGTGATTACGCACAATTGGTTGTGCCCACCAGGCTATCCAGGCAATGTACCCAAGCGGCAAGAGCAACACTAAACATGCCAGCTGTAAAGAACCGCTTAGCTGGGCCAGAATGCCGATTAAAGGAGAAGCCAGTGCTCCCCCGACAATGCCGGTACATAACACCCCCGATACGGCACCATGACCACTCGACACAGAGTTTAGCGCCAGGGAAAATAACACTGACCACATCACAGATAAGAAAAATCCGGATAACGGGAAAGCCAACAGCGCGATATCTGTACTGCCAATCAATGCAGTAATGAGACTCAGAGCGGCCCCTAAGCAAAACAACATGAGAACAAGTTTGGCATCGAACAGCTTCAGCAACACTAGCCCCAATACACATCCCAGCGTCAGCATCATCCAGAACTGACTGATCACCTGCGCACTGTATTGTGGTTCAATCTGATGATAAGTCTGTAAAAATACCGCTATTGAGTTGGCAATCCCCTGCTCCAGTGCCACATACGCCACTATGGCAAAAAAGAAGCGGATCACAGTAGGATTACGAAAGTAGCCAACGCACGCTTGCCAGCTTAAAGTCTCTTGTTCGTTTCGTTCAACCGCTTCGAGCCTGCTTAGCCCTATCCAGACCAACATCAAAACACTAAGCAGTGCGAACAGCCAGTACATGCTTAACCAGGGCATCGTAGCGGGGATCCAGGTAAAATCGGCGGGCTGCGCTTGTACCTGACCGGCTAGCGAAACATAAACCCAGGGTGACAAACTGGCAGCCGCACCAAACAATAACTGAGCAAGTACCGAGAACGCGGCAAAATGTGCGCTGCCGCCGCTGCGTCTCAGTAACGGGTTAATGGCAACTTGCAACATCGCCATAGCGGTGCCAATCAAAAACAGCGCCAGCATAGCTACCGCAAACACGGGTGCTAAGGCAAACAACAACGCCCCGGCACCGGCAAGCATAAAGGCTCCGAGCATCACACGTTTTTCACCAAAACGCTGTACCAATAGACCGGCAGGGATAGACATCACGCCGTATGCAATAAAAAAAGCGAAAGGGAATAAGCCAGCCAGAGTGAGGCCGATGTCAAAGCTTTTTATGAGTTCCGGAAACAATGGACCGAGAATATTGGTGAAAAAGGACACCATAAAAAAGGTTACCAGCACCAGGGCAACCACGGAGTAATTGGGTTTCATGTGTCTTACCTTATTGTGAGCTCAGAAGTAAAAAGGCGGTGGCTTATTTGGAATCAGTTTGTGGGCAGACAAACTCAATGATCCAAGGGGATCCTGCTAGGGATAGCCACCGCCTTAACTCGTTGGTAAGACTAGTTTGCCGTCATTGCTTGCTCTGTAGCGGCACATTTCAAACAATTGCTAATACTTTTCTCGTGCTCTGTATAGTCGGCCATAGGCATAAAAACTGGATAACTATCAATAAGCTTAGCCGTCTAATCAGGAGCTCGATGTTTACTCGGCATGTTAACAGGCAAGACTAAAATATTATTCAACTTACCATATGAATAAGTTAATAAATTCTATTTATTACACTAAATGAAGTGAGAGAAATGCATCATTTATCCGGATTTTTGTGGGTAAATTCCACTTCAATCACAGTAAATGTACTGGTGTGCGTAAGCATGCAGAAAATATTCGGTAAAGAAACAAAATAGCATGAGAAAAAATCACGGGAACAAACGGAGTCGCCCACCCTATCCAGCGTTACGCATCATCTCATGCCAGAACAAAAAGAAAAGGCCTGAACCACATACTCAGGCCTGAGGGAGAATTACCAGCGACCGCGAACACCCAATGTCAGGCGACGCTCATAAACGTTTTGTGAAATACGATTATCTTTCCATTGTGCATAGTTAGATTCGTATTCCTCAGTCAGGTTACTGCCCGACATATACACTGTCATATAGTCAGTCACATCATAACTGGCCGAGATATCTATGTAGGTTGTCGGCTCGGTCCAAATAGCCGTATCACCCATACCACCCGTCGTCGTGACCTGTGCCAGGCGCTTAGAACGATGGTTGGCCGCTAAACGGAACTGGAAGCCATCTTTTTCATACCAAAGCACCGCGTTAGACGATTCTTTAGAGTTATCTTCCAGTGGTAAAGCGTCACCATAGAAGTCAACGCGGCCACTTTCGCTGTCTGAATAGGTGTAGTTAAACGCCGCACCAAATCCGCTCCAGAAGCCCGGTAAGAAGTCAAACGCTTGCTGATAGGTGAACTCAGCACCATTCATCGTTCCGCCCTGACCATTGACTTGACCTGTCACACTAACTTCACGACGTACAACCCCATCCGCATCAGCCAATGGCATTGTCCAGGTACTGGTTTCAATGAAAGATTTAAGCTGGATATTGAACACACCCACACTGACTAACGCGCTTGGTGAGAAATACCATTCCAACGCAAGATCTGTGTTTGTGGCGCGCCATGGTTCCAGTTCCGGGTTACCCTGCATGGTTGCATTAGTTGCAATCAACAAGTCAGGGGAAATCCCTTCACGCGCTGCCAGGTCATCACCGGCACGTGAACGACTTACCTGCAAACCACCCGCAATTGCGCCAAGATCCAGACGCGTCATGGTTTTACCCCAGGCAGAACGGAAGATCAGGTCATCGCTCAGGTTAACCGCCAGGTTCAATGAAGGCAGGAAATCACTAAACGACTTGCTGGTATTTATATCACCGGCATCGGCTGCCACTGAGCCAGGACAGTTCACACAAATAGAGTCGCCAATTACGTTTTGCAGGATGTCCAAATCTGTCTTGATGTACTGGAAACCCAGGTTAGCGGTGTAAAGATCGCTTGAGAAATCAGCGCGCCAGTAAAGCGTTTGTGTTTCTTCCTCAACCTCATAGGTGCTGCCTGGTACACCACCTTTTTTGTTGCCTGGATATAGCTGATTCTGGAATGCAAATGGGTCGTCAAGCTGACGCGGATCAATAAAGAAATAGCTGCCGCCATTAACAGGGCCAAAATCAGATACCTGTTGGATCCAAGCCTCTGGTAATTTATCAAAGGTATATGGTGTATCGTAACCCATTGTCAGGTCACCAGCAGATGCACTCGGTACGCCGCCGCTGCCGTCAGTATCAAAGGCCGCCAGACCTTGGTCTTTCCACATCACGTCAACACTGCCTTCGCCAACCGGGTTGCTGAATGGCGCCAGCAATACATATTGCTCACGGGATACTTCACGATTACCCAAACGAGCACCGAAGCTCATTTTGGTCAGTGAGCCCATATCTTCGAACAAGTATTCACCATCAAGACGTAAAATATCCAGGCTGGCGTCTTCATTAAAGTTATTCTCAGAGTACGTTGACACCACTGAGTAACGGCTCATATTGGAACCAAACACTTCACCTTGCAGCTCACTGGGCGGCAGCAATACCGGGTGATCGCCCTGATAGTTCAATCTGACCGGCACTGTGCCCGGGCCGTAACCGTTCGGATTTACCGCAATCGGACCATTGCCTTCGTTACGACGCAGGTTGTGTGCCAGACCACTGGTCATGTAACCCTGAGCAACGTTTTCAGTGTGCATACGCTCTGCATCAGCCGTGATAAGGCGCATCTTACCAGAGAAATTACCATCGCCTTTATAGGTTAGCTCAAAGTTATAGTTGGTTGATTCACGCTCATTGGTATGGCTTTCAGAGTGCGCAACAACACGTGGCGCATGCAGCGTAATGTCCTGCGCTGTGTATAGGTTGTATCCACCAGACGTCTTGCCTCGATCCATCGCATCATGCTGCTCCTGCCAATCCCAGTGACCACCCCAGGCATTGTCCGCCATCAGGCCGCGCTGGCGATCTGCATCATCCATTTTGGTATAAAATACATCTGCGCTCAGCTCAAAATTATCAGAAAGCTGCGCCTGGAAGCTCAGGCTACCACCTGTACGTTCACGCTCAGTAAAACGGTTAACCATACCGTAGCTGACGTAAGTGAATTCAGCATCATCAGTATCACCATCGCCATTGATATCTCCATCCGGACAATACCAACAACCACCGGCTTCTTGTGGTGCATAGCCCCAGCCGTGGTTAGTCGAACCAAAACGGTAGTTCGCCAGATTTACTTCATCTCTGGTCAGTGTCGCTAGTACCGCGAAGCGCTCAGCGTTATAGCCTGCTGCAATCATGGTTTTAGGGTCGGTTTCTTTTGAATAAGAGCCACGAGATGCTTCTATCAATGCTGCACCGCTAAACCCTTCTTCTAAATCAAATGGCTTACGCGTTTTCAGATCAACCGTACCTGAAATACCACCCGCCAACGTATCGGCAGTTGGTGATTTCATCACATCCATAGCACCAACTAAGCTCGAAGGAATATCGGTAAAATCTGGTTGTACTGTGGTCAGTGAACCGGCACTGAGGAACTGCTCGCCATTTAGTAGCGTGGTAACCTGTGGCATACCCCGTACGTTGATCGTTGAGCCTTCACCGGCACTTCGACGGATCTGGATACCCGGTACACGCTGTAGTGAATCAGCGATTGTCACGTCCGGCAGCTTACCTATATCCTCTGCTGTGATAGAGTCAACAACACCATCCGCAAACCGTTTGGTGTTAAGACTTTTTTCAGTCGAAGCTCGGATCCCTCGAACTTCAATAACTTCCACGGACTCTTCTTGCTCAGCCTGAACCGGAGCAACAAAGGCGGTGCTGGAAATCACTGCGGCAGTGACCGCAAATGAAATGCGAGACAATCTGAATGCTGCATTGCTGTGTTTCATCTTCTTCCTCTTATTCTGTATTATCAAGATGTACGCCTGGTGAAATAATCATCAGGCACTTTCCCTATTTGAACAGGCTTGTAACTTATAAGTTTGCATTTTCAAACTCATATCGGTACAAATCTATCAGATAACAGCGCTGTCATTTTAAAACACACTACTTAATGACCAGCCATGTGTCGGCATTATGCATGCTTTCTCTTAACCAATGTTAATATTTTGTACCTTTTTGTGCATATTGAATAGGATAGTATTGCAAGAGCAGTGAAATGCATCACCTTTCAGAGCGCAGGGCGAGAAGATAGCAGGACAGACAGGCCATTAGCACAAAAAACGTACGCCTAAAGCCCACAGCTAACTAACATGAAGGAGCAATATAATGAAAGCTATGTGTGAAAAAGTCATTCCGTCTCACAATTGTTCATGGCGTTATTGCCTCTATCAACTGGACGAGATCCCTTTTAATTGGCATTACCACCCAGAATATGAAATTTGCCTGACATTGAATAGCCAGGGTATGTGTCACATTGGTGATCATATTGCGCCATACGACGACTACGACCTGGTGCTCATGGGCCCTGAACTGCCACACACCTGGCAATCTCGCGACAATACAGATGGCAGTCAACACGTAGTCCATGTGGCACAGATCCCGGCCCACTGGCTGCAGCAACAACTGCAGCAAAACCCAGAGCTGCAAGGGTTACATACCTTATTGGACCATGCAAAATGCGGACTAAGCTTTAACACAAAAACAGCTAAAAAAAGTGAAAAGCTATTCAGTAAAATGCAAAATGCGTCACCAATAGAGCGCTATATTTTGCTCTTTCAGCTGCTCAACCTGATGGCAAACAGCCCCTACCAAACGCTGTCTACCATGGAGTTTAGTTTTGCCAAACAGCTGGATCCCGCCAAAGATAAATTTGATCATGTGATAAATTATATCTACGACAATTACACTGAGTCGCTAAGTGCAGAGCTGCTTGCAAGACAGGCCCATATGAGTACCAATCATTTTCATCGCTTCTTTAAAAAGCGCACGGAATGCACCGTCACAGAGTTTATCAATCAGCTAAGGATCGCCAAAGCCTGCAAACTGTTACTCAAAACCAAAGCCCCGATCACTGTGATAAGCGACCAGTGTGGCTTTAATAATTTGTCTAACTTTAACCGCCGATTTCTTGCTATCAAGCAATGCACACCCAGCCAGTTTCGTGCTCGAGTACAGCAAAAAGCGCTGATTTAATATACGGTTCAGGCTAAGGTAAGGATTCGCTTATATGATAGGCGCGGTCTAACTATAATAACTAAGGATGAACCCATGCCGCTACTTACTGCACTGACTCTGACACCGCTACTTACAGCCAGTGTGCTTTCAACCCCCGCGACCTTGCCAGCCTGTCAAACGGGACAGGCGTGTACTATGGCTGTCTATAGCGAACGCACGCAACAATGGCAATTTATAAACCAATCGCGCGCACAACAAGCGTACACTCCCTTCTCGACTTATAAAGTACCCAATACATTGATCTTATTAGATACGCAGACCATCAAACCCGGACAGGGTTACCAGATAGATTTAAATACCTATCCGGCTAAAAAATGGTGGTTTGACGCCTGGCGCAAAGAGTCAATTACCCCACAAGACGCATTCAAGTACTCTGCACTGCCGTTATATCAGACCTGGACTAACTTGCTGAGCAAGCCTGTGATGCAACAGTACCTCGATGACTTTAACTATGGCAACCGTGATATCAGCGGACCTCATGATAAATTCTGGCTCAACAGCAGCATAAAAATCAGTGCTGTTGAACAGGTCACATTTCTGCGCCGGTTACAGACCCAAGCTTTTAAACTTAAGCCCGCGACCTATCAGGCATTTGACAAAATTTTCTTACAAGAACAAACGGCCAACACCAAGCTGTATGCAAAAACGGGAACCGGACCGGTCGCCAAAGGTAAGTACATAGGCTGGTATGTTGGCATTGTTGAAAACAACCAGGGGCGCCACTACTTTGCTTTTAATATGGACGCCAAAAACTTTAAAGAAGTCGTATCCACCCGGGTCGAAATCGCCAAGGCCACGCTGAACAAGATGGGCGTGTTATAACTTCAACCAGAAGAATTAAGTCCCTAACTCTGTGGTGCGGCAGGTTTACCAGGTAACGGATCGGTTTGTATACGCAATGGCAGAGAACAGAAGCGGCTTGTATCTATTAAAACACAAGCCGCCACCACTCAGAAAATCACCATTAGGCGACCTTTCGCAATAACCCCTGAGTATTCTGACGCATGGTATGTGCCACCATAAAATATCCGATTAAAGCAACGAAAGTAGCGCCAGATACTGGCCCCAGTAACCACACATAAGGGTGCAGCCTGCCATCCACACCAAACAATTGCTGCTGGATGATAAACAGGGTGATATCACTGACCAACGCAGCAACGAAACCTGCCAGCGCGCCCAACAGCAAGAACTCATACAGAGTCGCCAGCTTAATCAACTTCCCCCTGGCACCGAGTGTGCGCAAGATCACCACTTCCTGCATACGTTCAGCCAGACTGGCTTGCACCTGAGATATCAAGACCAGGGCACCACTGATCAACACAATGGACAGCACAAAACCAATCGCCAGAGACACCTGAGCAATCATAGATTGTACCTGGGCGATATTGTTCTTAATGTCTATCATACTGACAGTCGGATACTGCAGTAACAGTCGGCTAATCGGACGAACATGATTATCCTCCAACTTGGCCGCCGTAAAATAAGTCACTGGCAGACGCTCGGCCATAGCAGAGTTAAAAATCATTACAAAATTAGGCTTGAGCGTTCCCCAGTCGACACTGCGAATACTGGTTACTTTGGCTTCAAAGGTCTGCGTATTGACCAAGAATGTCAATGTATCTCCAAGTTCAATACCAACCCGCTCCGCGGTGCCTTCAAACACAGAGACCTGTAATTCATCTGTTTGCTCAAACCACTGTCCTTCCAGGATTTCGTTGCCATCCGGTAAAGTATCGCTCCAGGTCAGGTTGAGTTCACGGCCAACACCATTACGGGCGTCTTCTTGTTGCTCCTCACCTTCCTGTTTGGATACCCGACGGGCAAATGCCTCACCGTTTAGAGCATTAACGCGGCCCCGGAAGACCGGATAAAATGCCTCATGATGAATATTTTGCTCATTAAAGAAGGTCTTAAACTGCGCAACGTCACGCTCTCCAATATTGATTAAAAAGGCATTAGGTGCGTCTTCAGGTACCTGCATTTGCCAGTCAGAGATCATGTCATTTTTGAGTACAAACAAGAACAACATCAATTTAATGGCAAGTGCAAAACTGATCAGCTGAATCGCGTTTGCATTGGCCCGTTTTTGCAATGTTGCAATCGCCAGAGACCAACTGTTGCCAGGGCTCAGCCCCAATTTACGACCCGCACTGAAGAACAACCGGGACAAGCCAAACAGCACCCCCATCAGTGTCGCGGTACCAGCAAACAATAACAGCGTGGTTTTAATGTCCCCACTGAACAGCCACATCAACATAAAGATGGTGCCCACCGAAAGCGCCATGTGCACCCGGCTTACCGCCAGCTTATCGCCCAAACTTCTTCTGAGCACCCGCAGAGGGGGAATATCAAACAAGTCCAATAACGGCTTAAGGGAGAACATCAGTGCACACACGACACCAATGGCAATAGATAACAGCCAGGGTCTTGGTCCGGCAAGAGGTAGCTCGTTGGCAACAAAACTGGTTAGATAATCAACCGCCACTTCCTGTAAGCCATAACCAATTGCCAGACCAATCGCTAGAGAGCTAACGGTTACCAGCGACAGATGCATCAGGAAGATACGCTTGATTGTCCCGCGACTACCACCCAGAGTTTTCATCATGGCAACTGGGTCGTACTGACGCTCACAGTAACGTTTTGCAGACACGGCCATTGCCACCGCTGCGAGCATAATGCCAAATAAGCCAGCCAACAGTAAAAACCGCTCGGAACGCTCAAGATTCTCACCCAATGGTGACTGCCGGTCTTTGATCCCCTGCCAACTCTGATTTTCTCTGAGCTGAGGTTTTAACCAAACATAATAATCTTTGAGTGTCTGCTCATCGCCCGCAAACAGTAGTCGATAAAACACATCGCTGCCCGGCTGAACCGCTTGTGTAGTTGGGATATCGGCAATATTCAGTAACACACGCTTGTTACCCGCCAGTGAGAAAAATGCTGCGTCGGGCTCCTGTACCAAAACCTTTGTCACGGTAAACATGCCCGCACCAATTTCTACTTTATCGCCGACTTTAAGTCCGAGCGTGTAAAACAGCCCTTCACTAAGCCAGGCTTCACCCTTGCCAGGTGCGGCAGCAATGTCGTATTTCTCTGCGTCCAGTGCGTCTCTGAGGGTTATTTTACCACGCAGGGGGTGGCTATCGCTCACCGCTTTAATTGACCCCAGCACCAACTCGTCTCCCACGAAGAGCATGGAATCAAAATAGATGTTTTGTGCCGTTTGCAGACCGAAATCCTGCGCGACCTTAAGGTAACTCTCATCCAGCTCATAGTTACTGGACAGGCGGCGGTCGGCCGCAATAAAGTCAGCAGATTTTTGTTCAATGTTAAGTCGGATCCGTTCAGTCACTGAGCTTAGGCTAAAAACTGTCAGCACCGCCAATGCAATGGCAGCGAAAATGATAGTCAGCTCTCCTCGACGCAACTCCCGGAAAAATAATCTTAGCGCCAATCTAGCCCACATGAACAGCCACTCCTTCTCCATCACGGATCTTTGCCAGCTGACCGCCCTCAATATGGATAATGCGATCGCACTGCTTAGCCAAGTCTTCATCATGTGTAACTAGAATCAGGGTTGTACCGTGCTGTTTATTCAAATCAAACAACAGGCTTTCGATTAAGTGGCCGTTTTTAGAGTCCAGATTCGCGGAAGGCTCGTCGGCAAACAGAATTTTTGGCGTACCGATAAATGCACGAGCTATGGCAACACGTTGCTGCTCACCACCAGATAGCTGTGAGGGATAATGACCAACCCGATGCGACAAGCCCACTTTGTCCAATAGGGCTTGTGCCTGCTCACGGGCATTTTTTTCACCCGCGAGCTCTGCTGGTAGCATCACATTTTCCAGTGCAGTCAAGCTCTGAACCAACATAAATGACTGAAACACAAAACCTACTTTTTCAGCTCTGAGTCTTGCGCGCTGCTCTTCGTCGAGACGGTGCAGCGCTTCACCATCGAGATAAACCTCTCCCTTGCTGGCAATGTCGAGCCCTGCCAGTAAGCTGAGTAACGTTGACTTGCCCGAGCCAGAAGTGCCAACCACTGCCACTGATTCACCTGACTTGACAGAAAAATTGATATCGCTAAGGATAGTGAGGTCACCCTCAAAGGTACTGACGGTTTTACCCAACTCCTTAACCTGAATAATATTTAACTGAGAAAGCACTGACATGATGCGATTTTTCCTACAACTGGTGGTATTGATCTTCGGCACACTTTTCGTCTTAAAAGCGAATGCCAACGATACCAAAATTATGATCATAGGTGATAGCTTAAGCGCCGGTTATGGTCTCAAACAAGCACCGTCCTGGGTTAATTTGTTACAAAATAAATACGAAGCAGAGCAAAAAGCGATCACTCTGGTGAACACCAGCGTCTCGGGACAGACCACGGATAATGCGCTGCTAACGGTCGACAAGCAACTAGAAAGCCACCAACCCAGCCACGTACTTATCGAGCTAGGCGCCAATGACGGTTTGCGAGGATTTCCGCCTAAACTGATCCGCAAACATTTACGCGAACTGGTCGAGAAAAGTCAGGCTAGCGGCGCCAAAGTCGCATTGATGCAAATCCAGATCCCACCAAACTATGGCAAACGCTATAGTACTCTATTCGCTGACAGTTACCCCATGGTGGCCGAGCAAACTGGCGCCTATCTGATGGAGTACTTCATGTTACCCATTGCAGCAGATCGCAATCTTATGCAAAACGATAACTTGCACCCCAATGCTGAAGCTCAGCCCATTATCCGGGACTTTATGTACGAACGCATTGCACTGTGGTTGCAGTAATAATACATATAGGTTTCGGCTTTTTCTTTTGACCAATTCGACATGCTCGCCTGACATACATTGACACTGATCAGGCGAGTACTCCTGCAACATTCAAAAATCCTTTATTGCCAAAGGCAGGCCAACACGCTCGTGTCAGAGCCATTTATCAGCCCCGCACTAAGCCTAATCCGCTTGAGAAAACGATGGCTTCATAAGCCACGAACTAAATAATCCACCTCCTCACAAGCTGTACCCCAAAACACAACAAACGAATTATGTCTCCTGCCATTATTTACAAAGAGCAACAAAAACAAAACCATACAAAAGTTCGTACCCAACACATAAAACCCCACCCTTACCAACTAAAAAACCCGCAAAAAGAAACAATAAATAAACATTTGCAACAATTAATTTAATTTGTATACTTGATGAGCAATTGAGAGTTTTAACTCTATTAAACACCAATAATGCAACAAAAAAGGATTATTTATGACACGCCTCAGCGCAGTGCTTGGCGCCGGAGCTGTTACCTTGTTTAGTACACAAGCCGCAGCTTCTATCGAATCTCAAGCGCTATTAAATCAGCAGCACCTGTGGTCACAGTTACCGACAGCGGCTCAATCAGAACACACCTCTCTGAACACTAAGGCTCAGTTTGTAGGTACTGCGCTGACCTATCGGCTAGAAAAAGCCGTAGGTGACCAGCCAAAGTACGAACACTATCAGGCTTACTATCAGGGCAAACCTATTCTTGATAGTCAGCTGGTCATTGCACGAGATATAAATGGCAATATTATCCAGAGCATGGGCAAGTTGCTCAGTGGTCAGGTTGAACTCACGAAGCAGGCCACTGTTCTCAAGCCAGATCTCAAAGCAAGCGTTGCACGCCATTATCAGGACAATCACACGATAATCCGTGGATCAACCGCGGCTTATTTAGTTGTAAATGGTAAGTTACTTGATGTGACAGTGATCGAGGTCAATCGCCAGGGTATTGCGGAGCAGTTGGTTGTCGACAGCGCTCAGGGCACCGTGATCCGCCATCACTCCAGAGCCTCTTTCTTTTCAAAAGAAACCGTTTCAGCAAACACAGTACTGGATAGTAGCTTTGTCCCCGGAGGCGGAATAGGTGGCAACGATAAACTGGGCGCAATCTGTTATTCACCACAGCCTGACAGCATGCAAGCCTGTACAACATATAAATACGATGAATTTACGCCAACTGGGCAACGCCTGTTGTTTACTGACGCCAATCCCAATGCGATTTTCGCCCAATTTGGCGGATACCCCCTGATTGTCAAAAAAGAACTGGATTCATGCACACTTGAGAACCCCTACCTGAGCACCTTTGATGCCAGAAACTCAGATACAAGTCCCGTGTCATACTCCTGTGGCGAAAAAAATGAAAATTTCGATGCGACCAAAGTAACCGGTAACTTCGATACTTGGTTTACCTATAGCCATGCCAGCGAAGCGCACTTTAATGCAGGTGTGGTCATGCAGTATTTTCATAATCAATTTGCACACTTATATCCAAATCAGTCCTCAGATTGTTCAACCAGTGGGTATTGCCTTAAGCCGCTTAAACAAAAAGTACATAGCAATACCATATTTGGTACTAACAAAGCCTTCTGGGACGGCGAATTTGTCAACTATGGTTCAGGTGATGGTTACTATTTCTATTCACAAGCCACACTAAGTATTGCTGCACATGAGATCGGCCACGCCATCACCAACTGGAATTCAGGCATTGGTGCTGAAGGTGTAGATGGTGCCATTAACGAGGGCTTCTCAGACTTGGTGACCATTGCGGTTATGGACTACTTCCAAAATCAGGCCAGCGGCGCGTACAGTCAGTCGGAATACTTTACTAAACAATTTACTGAGCAGGCGGGTCAGTATGGCCAGAATCGCAAATGGTGGTTCGGCTGGGATGCAATCTATGCCGATCAGGGCGTACGTTTCTATGAATTGCCATCCTGGGACGGCACCAGTATCGATCATGTGGCTGACTTTTCGACCGGAAAAACAGAACATGCCAATGGTGGCGTGCTACGCAAAGCCTTTTATGAACTGGTCAAAACCAAGCAATGGTCAATTCAGGATGCCTTTAAAGTATTCTTACGCGCTCAAACAGCCGGATGTATGTTTCCTAACATGAGCATGGATGAGTACGGCTACTGTCTGACTGAACAAACCGGTTTCATTGAAATCGCCGGTAAGAATGCTGATCAGCGTAAAGCTGATGTGAGTGACGTATTGCTGGGCGTCGGCATTGTTGCAGACAGCAATTTGTCTACGCTAGACGCCAATACGCGCTTCAGCTACAACGAAGTAAGCTACGACATCAGCCACCTGGCTACCGACACCATAGCGCAAATCCATGCAGACTGGGGCGATGGCACCAGCAGCACCTGGCGCAAGAGTGATAATCAGCCAATTTATCCTTTTTTACAGCAATCACACGCGTTACCACTCAATGTTTTGGCACGCGCAGCCGTAGAAGTTCAGTTCAGTGACAACAATACCAAAACAGCTTATAGACACTTTTTTAGCCGTCTGGCTGACGTCAACTGTCCGCCGTATCAAAACTCTCCTCAGGTACATACCGGCAGTCTGAGCATTGCTACCCATGAAATCAGTAATATCATTGGAGAATATACGTCAGAGGTCGGCTCTCGAATTCCTTTGGCTCGCAAACGTAACTACACGCTGGGTTTTGATAAAGATCTCAGCGGCAAAAAGCTCACAGTCCTATTTGATTCAGACAAAGATGGAGAATTCGCCTATACCGAAAAGCTCATCGGCAACGAGACTATTTCAGGTAATAGCGCCACTTTTTCACTCAACAGCAGTATACCAGCAGGGATCGGTCTGATGCGAATCGCCATCTCAGATGACAAATACTCCTACATTCATAGTTGTGGTGTGGTGGATGCGGGCCAGGTCATTGATGTGATGATCGATGCTGATTCTCCTAACCTGCCTATCATTGCCGACTTCAGCTATCAAATTTTAGAAGGGAATAAGGTTAAATTCATTAACAACAGTACCGCCAATCAGGCCAAACAGCCTGGTTATAGCTGGCAGTTTGGATTTGATAATCAAACCAGTAGCGACGAAAACCCGGTTATCCAGTTTCCCGAAAATGGTGGGACATTCAACGTATCCCTGACCACCCGATATCAGGATGGTAGTGACAGTGATAGCAATAGTCAGGTTTTAACTTTGCAACCGGTTTCAAGTTGTAGTGCCAGTATTACCGACCCGAGCAATGCAGGAGTCTTGTACATCGACAAACTGACTTTCAATTACTACTCCACGGTATTGCATGAGGTGACTGGCGTAGCCGGATATAACGCGTCAGGATATAACTTTACAGCTCTGAGCGACTTCTCTCGCAGCGATAATTCATACCTAACGGTTGTTGGCTCGACCAATTTCCTGCCTCGCGCCACCATAG
Source organism: Pseudoalteromonas sp. PPB1 (assembly GCF_015356275.1). Classification (NCBI taxonomy): domain Bacteria; kingdom Pseudomonadati; phylum Pseudomonadota; class Gammaproteobacteria; order Alteromonadales; family Pseudoalteromonadaceae; genus Pseudoalteromonas; species Pseudoalteromonas sp. PPB1. The sequence goes on from NZ_JACEQV010000017.1 coordinate 103,795, forward strand.
ACAATCTATATGGTAACAATCAGATTGGTGCACGCTTTACTGTCTGGCTGGATAAGAATCACGACGACACATTCAGTAAAGACGAAGGTCACAATGGCAGTAATGATTACAACTATGACTACTACACCACTGATTGTCATTCCCGGGCAGATGGGATTGAGTATTGCCGTGTCACCTCAAGCAAAATCATCCGCCTGCCCTGGGTGAGCAGAGATAAACTGTTTACCTTGAGAGCCAAATTTGAGGAAAACCCTCAACACCCACTAAAGCAGGATGCTTGTAAATCCTTCACTTATGGAGAAGTTGAAGACATTCAATTCAAAATTACTAGATGGTAATTAACACCTTGTGCTCGCAGTTATGTAGGTAGGGTTCGCCCTATCTACGAGCCTTTTTAAAATAAACTAAAAGGAAAATTGTATGAAACTGGTTAGCCTAGCAGTTGCCGCTGCATTGGGAGGAGCTTCTTTTGCTTCTATTTCAGCACCCATCACACCAGAAACCGAGCGTTTCCCTGAGCGAATCGTCAAATTTCAGCAACTCGGTGAATTGGAGCAAGCCAAGCAACGCCTTGCGAGACACGGCATTACAGAAAAAAATCGCCCGTTTTTATTTCGATCTTTGGAAGAAACACTAAATCGTAAAGCCAACCAACCAGCAATGGCCGGTATCATGTCAACGTCGCAGTCCACCGACTGTCAGACAGGCAAGCTGTGCTCATTCTTCAAGCATATGGGCCTTCGCTCAATGACCCGCAAAGATGGTCAGGAATACCTGGTGTTAACCGCGGTCAACAGTGAATTCAGCACTACTTACTACACCTATATCGACCTGACCCTGATGAATGAAAAAGGTGAAGAGCTGGTCATGCCAAGCTTCAACGAGTTTTTTGGCCAGGGCACACCCGACGAACCACAAAAACGCGTAAGTGTTGCTTCCGTTGGTCGTATGGAAGATGTACTGCCCAAGTTGATTAACTCAGAGCGTATTTTCGCTGATGCCTATGTAACCGTGTCATACGAAGGAGCAGATGGCCAGACCGTTACTGAAATTCGGACTTCCGTCATTGAATATTCACCGGAAACTTTGCTGGCTGACCTGGGTGTATACAAAACCAATGGCGCCATGGCGCAAATGGCCACTTTGAACAACGCAGAAGCTGGCTTAGCAACCACTCTGCCTGACGGCTATGCCCGCACCACCACCAGCATTCTGGAAAATGAAATCACACACCCGGTTGACGTCAAAGAGCGTAACGAGGCTGATCCAAGCCTGAACCGCATCAAAGTGTGCCTGAATCGTAAATACGACGACTGCGACTACGAGGCAATGTACGCCCATGGCACACCGAATGACCAGTTAAAGCTCCTTATCCCTTTCAGTGGTTTCCGTGAAGTGATGGGTGAAGTCACAAAAATCTACACCCCTGAGTGGAATCAGGTGGCTGTCACCTATGATCCAAATACAGGTGCCGGTACCAAGTCATTAATCAAAGATGCACAGGGCCAGCCCATCACCGACAAGCCAGATGGACTGCATTATGGTTCTGAGATTTATATTCAAACACGTGAAGGTGGCGGTGCGTCACGCATCGGAGATGACTACAAAGCGTCTGACGCAATCAATCTGTTCTCTGACTACATCACGCTGCAAAAAGGCGTCAAGAATGTAGGTGGTATTGACTATCCTTATACACGCATGTCCTGGAATATTCCAAGAAATATGGGCGTATTCGGTGATGCTATGTTGTACGGCCGCTACAAAGACGCGCACTGGATCATGAACCTGGCTGTTGAAGTAGAGCAACAGCGTGGTCCGCGCGTTATGACACGTCACTTCACCTATGTGATCGGCAGCTCAGATATGCCAGAAAGTAACTGGAAAGACATCAAACATCCACCAATGCAAGTAGTCTATAGCTGTCTGGCCAAAGGTTCATTGATCACGCTGGCCAATGGTAAGCATTTACCCATTGAGCAACTCAGTGTGGGTGATACCGTGCTGGGTGCCAGCCAGTTTGCACCAGATCAACACATTCCACTTGAGATCGAAGACATTTCAGTTGGGGTTGAGCTGATACCAATGGTTAAGCTGACCACCGCGTCTGGTAAAACACTGCTACTGACCGAATCACATCCCGTTGTCACCGTATCAGGTTTGTCAGCCTGGGCTAACAAAGTAAAAGCGGGTGACCAAATCCGCACCCAAAGTGGTATTGAGATGATCACCGCCATTGAGGAAGTGAAATACAACGACAATGTCTACAACCTCAAGCTAAAACGCACCGATTCAGATGGCACACACGTCACTGGCGAAACCTTTACCATGTTTGCAAACGGCCTACAGGTCGGTGACCTGGCAATGCAAGGAGATAATGAGTTCTCTGACAGTGAGATTACCACTCAGGATGTACTTAACAACCTTCCTGAAGCCTGGCACCAGGATTACTTAAATAGCCTTAAAGACTAAGGTTCAAGCGAATAGAGGCCCTGTGGGCCTCTCATGGAGAGATCAAACATGAACTATGCAAAATTCATTCAAGTCACACTGGCCTGTGCGACTTTGCCTGCGTTTGCCACATCACTCCCTCTGCCTACCAAGCTGAGTGAAATACATGGACAGTCAGCCACATCGAATGTCGTTGACCTGGCACCACTAGGTACAGCCTATCAAAGTAAAGGCGACATCTTGCTGGGGTTAAAGTCAGTGGATGGCCAAACCGTTGAGCACCTTGGTAATACCAACATTGATTTTCGTGTGGGTGTGGACCTGGGCTACGAGCAGGCATTAAAACTGATCGATGGAAAAGTTGACGCGGGCTTCAAATTCCCAGCAGTACGTGTTGATGCTGGTGCCAACTATGCTAAAGACATTAGCGCCGACAGATACACTGGTACCTACACCGTGTATTCATCAGTGAAACCAAAATCCCGGATCCTTATGCCGGTAACCGATGCAGGCTACCAGCCTACACAAGCCGCTTTAGACCTAGCCCAAGCCTATCCGGGTAATAAAGCAGCGAACCTCGGTGATGGGTTTATTCAGGGCTTTGCCTATGGCTCTAATGTGGTGATCAATATGAAAATTGATTATCGCAACGAGAGCGATAAGCGCACCATTGGCGGTTATCTGAGCGTAGACTGGATAGGTAAGGTCAAAGTCGACGGTCAACTTCAGAAACTGGACGATGAAAAGCGTCAGTCAGTCAAAATTACCATCAGTGGCTATCAAAGTGGCGGCGATCCAAACCGTCTGCTGCAAATCATCCCAAATGGGATTATGAGCTGTACTTTGCTTAACCCTGAACCTTGCTTCAACCTGTTTGAATCCGCAGTCAATTATCTAAAGACCGATTATATCAATCAGTTCCAGTCACTTGATGACTACAATGTGACAGACACCTATGTTGCAAGGTACCTGGATTCAGGTTCCAACCTGCAACAATTGATCCCGGCGCAGGGATACGAAGCCATAAACTATCTCACTAAATTAGTGGTCAAAGAGCTGACATCACGCTGGATTGAGGAACGTCTCACCTATCGTCGAGCTAAAAACCTGCAACGCTATTATGCATCTCAGTTTAATGCTGAGCAATTGAATCAACTGTCGGAAATAGAAACAGCGAGTCGGGCTAACGCAAACCTGTTTGCTGATCTGGTCGACTATTGTGAGCGCAACCCAGAGGGCAATTATTGCATCGATTACGAAGCCGCCAACCTGGCTTACTATCGCGATTACAGTGCCTACAGTGATGTTTTGAAGTAAGGATACGCAATGATGAATACGTTATTTAGATTATCTCAGGCTGCTGTGCTTTGTGGCCTCACACTCGCCGCGAGCACTGTATCAGCCAATACGATTGAAGAAGCCAATTTTAACGAACTGGGCGATATGCTAACTGTGGCAGAAGCTAAGGGTCGTTATGACTGGCTGAAAAAATGTTACGACGGGCTACTCGTCGAAATGTGGGAGCAAATGTATGACTCCCGCGAAATCATCAGTAAAGAAGAAAAGCTCAATCAGCTCAAACAACTCTGGCTGTCGGATGCTGCGCTAGCAGCTGGTAATGCGCAATACCCAACCTTCGCCAACGAAGACTTTACGAACCCTTACGGCTGGTATGCCGGCACAAGCCAGGAGCAGGCTTGTACCACTATGCCCCCGGAATACAAAGCGGTTGCACTTAAAACGACCGTGTTAGCAAATAAATATTGCGCCAACAATAGTTACGACAACGAATGGGAATGGATAGAGCAGATTAAAATAGATGACTTTGTTCATGCCTCAGGAAGTACTGCGCATACTCTGGTCTCTGGCAAGGTCCTTAATTTGCGAGCAAATCGCGATGCCAGTGTCGAGATCAAACCGGGTCTTTTGGACCCCAACTACCCAACGCTACTGGCAGCTCGCGTTTGGATTGACTGGAACCACAACGGTCAGTTTGATAGCAATGAACTGGTACACAGCAGCACTACTGGCAATACCGTGAAATTCACCCTATCAGTCCCTGATAACACGCCCGATGGTGTCACTCTGATGCGCGTTGCGCTGGATGCGGGAGGCGGCTCAGACAATGCCTGCACCAACATTCAGTATGGTGAAGTTGAAGACTATATGCTCACAGTTCGTTAAGGAAAGATGATATGAAATCACTCTATTTACCTGTACTTGCAATAGCATTTGCAGGACACAGCATGGCTGATGAGCAAGCTCGTGCTGAAATCTCTAGCTCATCAGTGTCAGGCTCTGTGATCTCAGGCCTGATCAATGATCACGTGGCAATAGGCACCGCCTATGATAGCCAGAAAAAACGCTTTTTAAATGTCCAACCCGTTGCAGGCGTTATTGACGAAAGCTATGGCAATACCGAGCTTAAATTTAAAACCGGCATTGATATGAGCTATGACGATGTGCTCAATACACTCAATGGTAGTGTCGATGTAGATGTAAACTTCCCGGTAGTAAGGGTCTCGGCAGGTGCTTCTTTGGCAAAAGAAATGGCTTCCAGCTCTTACTCAAGCTCGTATACTTTTAGTGCCTCCAGCACGCCGAAAAAGCGCTTGTTTCTGCCTAAAGATCAAAACACGGGTTACGCGTTAAGTGCAGCCGGTCAGGATATCGCGAACAATCATCAAACCAAGCTGCAAACACTGATCGGAGATGAATTTGTCACAGGTATTGAATACGGTGCCAACGTGCTCGTTAACCTGAAAATAGATTACGGTAGTAACCAGGATAAGTCGGACATTGGCGGTTATCTGGATGTTGACTTGTATGGCGGGGTGTTCAACGTCGGTGGTCAGCTCAGGTACCTTAAGGATGAAGTCAAATCATCGGTTAAGATCACTGTACGTGCTATCCAGCATGGCGGAGACCCTAAACAGCTCTTGACGATTATCCCCAACAACATTATTACCTGTTCACTTGATAATCCAACGCCTTGTTTTGACATGTTCTATGAGGCTGTGAAGTACGCTAAAAGTGGATTTAATCAGCAGCTTAATTCATTGAGTGATTACAATGTGGTGCGCTACTACACTACTCGTTATGAAAACTCATCGTTGCCTTTACGCGCACTGGTACCTGAGTATCAGATTGTACGCAATGCCACGAAATGGCTGATCAGTGAGCTGGAAGATGACTTCAAACAGGCCATTCTGGATGAGCAACGCGCCCAGAACCTGCTTAACAGCTACTACGCGTATTTACCTGAAGCACAGCGCACAGCCGTCGAGCGGATCAAAGATCTGGCCTACAACAATGCCTGGTTCTTCTTTAACGCCGCTCAATTCTGCCGTGATAACCCTTTTGGTTATGCCTGTGAGAACAAGGTACAGGAAATGAAAACTGCCTGCGAACAACGCGGTAATGCCTGCCCTGCGGCTTACGATGTCACTCAGCTTCAACTACCCAGTAGTGATGAGTTCGACTGGAAGCAATGTGAGCTTGCACGCCAGGAAGCGGTTAGAGCCGGAATGGTCAGTGAAGAAGACAGTGCACGCTTCAGAAACTTACGTTGGGCACCCACTTTCATCGACGTCACAGCGCCCGCCCGTGGGATCCTGAACTGGCGTTTATGTGAGGGCGCATTGACCACTTACGGTACGGCATTTGCGCAATAACCTGCCATACTTAATCGCAATGTGCTTATGCACATTGCGATTTCTATTCAGGGAGCGGATATGAAGAGCTTTTTTACCATACTGGCGCTGAGCTGTACTTTCGCAGCGCATGGCCAGATTTATTACAGTGAGCAAGTCGGGGCAAATGATCTTGGCAGAGCATTTGATCCCGTCATGCACAAAGTTAGCGATGCCTGTCTACAAGGTACACAAGTACAACACTCAGAGCAAAGTGGCAGCCTCGATTACTTTCAACGCGTCGATGAAACCTTTATCAAACGTCGTACGTTTGGGGAGGTACATGGTGGTGTCAATTTATTTATTATCGCGGGCAGTGTATCTACCTCAATGACACACCGAAACGCGACGGATCAACGTACATTGACGTCGCAATTACATCTTAAATTTGAAGAGGGCTACAGTACGTTAGAAAACCGCCAAGTAAGGCCGGGCGTAGACCTTAAAAACTGTGGCAGCCACTTTGTTTATCAAGTCAACTATGGGCGCGATCTGTTCGTTAACACCCGATTACACTTCAGAACAGAGGAAGACTACAAGCGATTTGTCATCAAAATAAAGATCCGTTTGTTGTTCTTTAAAAAAACCATTACCAAGGTCAAAGAAATCGAAAAATATGCCGAAAATGCGGTATTCAGTGTCGATGTCAATTCCAACGGCCCGCTACCCGCTAAACTGCAGCAGCAACTTAATGAGCAACCTACCTACTGCCGGGGCGGCAACATCACTCCTTGTCTGCAAACCCTGGAAAGTCTGGTGGCTTATAGTTTCGACCCGAATGGCCTGATGGTTGATTTAGCTGATTTGGATAAAGTTCCGCGTAGTTTCGTGGTGAAGAGCTATCAGGACTCCGGCCATTACGGCGCAGCTGACTGGCAATCAGTGATGAGCAATACCCTATATGAAGCGAACTGGCGATGGGCTGAACATCAGTATGGTGAAGCAGTCAGGCATCTAGAGCGTACCAAGGCCTTTTTAAGCGTCGCGACTGATGCCGAAAAGCCGGAACTGGAAGCGCAATTTGAGGCCGCTCAATTAGCCCTCAACGATGCCGAAATACTTCGTCAAACCTGTCTGACTTCACCCTGGTTAAGCCAGTGTGGTCAGTAAATCAGACTCCTTTCACTCTGCTTAAGTGGCTAACTCGTTTGGCCACTTTGTCAAAAGTTCCCCTCATACTGAAAAAACCCTATTCGACTTTAGTCCAATCCGATTGCACTCAAAATTGATTTATGTCAACGTCGTGCTCAATAAACAAAAAATAAATAAACAACATCAACAGAGTAGTAAGTGATGACAACAACCATAAAACTTTCGCCAGTTGCACTGGCACTTTTTGCGTGCTCCGCCGCAATGGCAGAACAATCAAACGAACAAAACATCGAGACCATTTCTGTACTGGGCTCTAAAGTTTCAAACCGGACAGCAACCGAGTCCACTTCACCCATTGATATTCTGGATACTGACCAACTCAATAAAGGGGGCTTTACTGAGCTCGGGCAAAGCCTGCAAGCCATCGCACCGTCGTTTAATTTCAGCAGAACTCAGGTTTCTGATGGCTCAGACCTGTTCCGTCCAGCAACATTGAGAGGACTGCAGCCAGACCAAACCCTGGTACTGATCAATGGTAAACGTCGTCATACCCAGGCGATATTTGGCCTATCGGGCACAGTCGGTGCTGGCGCTGCGGGTACAGATATGAACTCTATCCCGATGATGGCATTAAAAAATGTCGAGATCCTAAGAGACGGTGCCGCGGCACGTTATGGTTCTGATGCCATTGCCGGCGTGATCAACTTGTCGCTCAACGACAGTACAGGCGTGACCACGGGATTTGTTCAGGCAGGCTCTACTGGCGAAGGCGATGGTGATACCTATTCTCTGGGTCTGAACCGAGGCTTTGAGCTGGGCAGCCAGGGAGGTTTTATCAATGTCTCGCTGGAATATCGTGATGCGGATGGAACCAACCGGGCCGAACGCGATACCGGCGGATCCTCCACCATTGCACCGGGCACTTTATCCGATGATGTACGCTGGAAGCAGGGTAATTCTGATAGTGAGTTTATCTCTGTGTTCTATAACGCTGCGTTGCCTGTAGGCGATAAAGAGCTGTATTCATTTGCCGGCTTCTCAAATCGGACCGCTTTAGGAAACGGCTTTTATCGGGATTTTAACCGTGCAGAGCGCAACGTACCGCAAGTGTATCCGGACGGTTTCCTGCCGAGGATAGACAATGAAGCACAAGACCTGTCGTTTGCAGTCGGCTTAAAAGGCGATATCAATCCAGACTGGGCATTCGATGTATCCAGTGTATACGGCGAAAACCAGTACGACTATTCGTCATCCAACACCATCAATTCATCTTATGCGGCTGAGTACCTGGCGAATAACCCAACAGCTTCAGCGCAAGACATCGCTAATAACGCTGGACCCAGAGGCGGCTACTCTGGTGGCTTCAGGTTCGACCAATGGACCACCAACCTGGATATCAGCGGTATTATTGATATCGAAGGCGGTGAGCCGGTTTACCTGTCTGTAGGTGCAGAGTACCGTAAAGAAAATTATGAAATAGTACCTGGTGAGGTGGCGTCTTATGCGTGCGGCTTATCTAACGCTGACCGCTCGTTTCCTTCAGTGATTGATACAGAAGTGTTTGCCGATTGTGGCTTTCAGGCCTACCAGGGACTCAGACCGGATGCAGCCAATAAAGCAGAGCGCTCAAGTCATGCCCTGTATATTGAAGCTGAAACACTGCTTAATGAAGACTGGCTGATCAGTGCAGCACTGCGCTATGAAGATGTATCAGATTCCAACGATGATACCATCTGGAAACTGGCAACCCGCTATGAACTCACTGAAGACCTGGCAGTGCGCGCTGCAGCATCGACCGGTTTCAGAGCCCCTTCATTACAACAGTCCGGTTATACAGCGTTTACAACAACCTTAGGTGGAGACGGCACGCTGGCAACCTCTTATACAGCAACCGCAGGCTCACCTTTCCCCGCCGCACTGGGCGTAGATGGCCTGAACCTGGAATCTTCAGACAACTATAACCTGGGCCTGGCCTGGGACGTCAGCAGTGATCTCTCCGTTACTTTAGATTTTTATCAGATCAAGATTTACGATCGGATTAACCTGGGTAGCTTCATTGGCGTCGACAGTGATGAACTGGACGCTTTCCCGGCAGCCAACACGGCATTAACCGCGACAGGTGCAGTTCAAGGCAACTTTTTCTCTAACTCATTGGATTCAACCACCCAAGGTGTTGACTTCATCGCTTCTTATTCGACGGCAATCGCCAGTGGAGAGCTGGATATCACCTTTGCTGCTAACAAGAATAAAACAGAAATCGATAAAGTGAACGCTCCACAGGGGATCCCTGAAGGCATCGTCCTTGATCAACAAAGACGCTCATTCCTGACCCATGGTCAGCCAAGAGAACGCGCAACGCTAACCTTTGATTATCAACAGGACGACTGGAATGCTCTGTTGCGCTTTAACTACTTTGGCAAAACCGAGGTCACTTACTTTGCAGGCGGACACATCGAACTGCCTGATTTTCTGTCTCCAACCAACAGCTGGCAGGAAACCAGCGTGGTTGAATCGGCTGTTCTGGTTGACGTTAACATGGGCTATCAGCTAACCGAGCAGATCAATCTCTCTGCCGGTATTGATAACCTGTTCGATGAAACACCAGATGAGCTGGGCGAAGACGAAGTACTGAACTTCATCACCAATGGTGCGATGCGCTACCCACTGCGTGCCTTGCCCTATGGCTTTGATGGCATGACGTATTACGCCAAAGTGAGCTTTAGCTTTTAAACATGAAAAGGGGTGGTCATCACCACCCCTTAGTCTTTCAGCACTGATATGCAGGGGCGCGCTTTGCAGACATCGCTTATGCAGGCTAAAGAATTCTGCATTTACCCATGCTTACCATCACTGAGATGGGCTTATCATCCACCAATATTGGATGAGACCCTCTGGCTCATTTGCATATCTTCCGCAAATTCACTCATACCCGGGCGCTTGTAAAACACTGTGCGGGTGTAATTTGAAATAGCCCAGATCACCCCTTCTCTGTCTACATCAATATTATAAAAGGCACCAAACTTAACTAGTTCACCCTCTTTCAATGTATACACACTCTGCGGGCCGTCATTGCTGCCATACACACTGGCAACGAGATAAACCTGACCGCTTCCTACCGCAATGTCTTTAAGTGTACACAGATTTCCGCACGCAACTGACTGCTGCTCCCAACTTACCCCGTTAAACTTATACAGCCTGTCACTTTCAGTAATCGCCCAAATTACCCCACCCAAAGCAACATCAATTTTAGTAATGACTTCGTTATTGATTCGGTAATGGCCTTCGAAATTTTCCGTTGCATCATTAAATTTCTTTAAAGTACCATCCCCGTTGACACAGTAAACATGATCCACTGTGAATGAGCTCACATCTGTTGCGCCCCAGCAACCCGTCACAGGCTGCCAGTTGTTATCTTGATATCTGAATGCATTACCACTTTCTGAAATACTGAATGTCGCTCCTTCATAGTATGCATAGCCAGGATCTTCTGGCGACGTACCAAAGTGATAATGGAAATACCCACCAGAAGCCGCCAGCGCTTTTTGTCCATAAGGCAGCGCTTGTCGCTGCCAGGCACCAAATGAGTCGTCTTTTTGCACATAAGGTATGCCCTGATGGTCAATGGCAACACGCACGGGTGAATTGGTATGTCCTTCTGCCAACACCCCTGCCGACGACAAAGTAGTGGTCGCAATGATTAAAGCCTGTGCTATGTGTTTTTTTTTCATTTCCTTACTCCTATAGGTTCAAGCAGACTCAGGTACAAATGAAACCAAAAAGTAGCAATATATTTGCACCCACCATCTAGCCAGTATTATTTTCACAACATTTTTAACAAGTTGAGACTTTTACAACCTTGATTTCAATCAAGAGTAAGAAGCAGTTCCCAAAATTAATACTTACATCAAGATAAGAGGCCATACTGAGAATAAAATATCTCGTGCCGCTACTATTTCAGGGGTTATGATCAGTGGTAATCAGTCAGTGATTGAGACAAATTGCATTAATCACAGATATAATAAAAATGAATAACATATTCCACCAAGCTGATTTTTAAGCCCATTAATATCTCACATGAGAGTAAATTCCTTGACCGGGGTAAATAATACTTAACTTCAGCTCGTTAAAAACAGCCACAATAATCGGTACAGATAAATAGACCGAGCTTCATGGGCATCTTTATAAAAAATAAAAAAGCAATAAATACATGGCATTAGTCAATTCAGCTTGACGCAATAAAGTACTTTTATTGCTTGTTTTTCACGCTGATTTTTGACTAATACTTATTCATTATCGGCAATTATAATTCGTTATATCATAACAAAAAGATCACAACAAAAGATTTTTGCAACCTAATTGACACATTTGTTAACTTTAATTATATTCACTTTCCTTCCAGCCAACCGAAGAATAAAAAATGAATAAACTGACATTTTCACTTATTTTAATAGGGATATTTGTATCATATTGGCTTTTTTCTGGATCTAACCCGGAAATTGCACAAGCCCCCACTGTGCAAAAAGATGCGTTAATAGTGAATAAAAACGAAGTTAAGGCAGATCCTCTAGTTGTTTCAAGTTCACCCAAACCCCAAATAGAAATTGCTTTAAGCACAACAAAAGAAATCACCCAGGACGTGGAGCGAACACCGCTGGATATTGGAGAAATAGCATCAATCTCTGATGACGCCAAAGCAGTATTAATAGAAGCGGGCGTGCTGGTAAAAGATATTAGTGAAGAAGCCTATGTCGAATTCAACCTGGCAGCCATGCAGCAATTGGAAGTTGGAGATACCTTTGATTTAACCATTCCACAGACCACCGAAATGCATCGCGCAGAAGTCACTCAGGTAGATGTATTTCCAAACGGTGACAAAAGTGTTTTTGCAAAAGTAACTGGCTCAGGTAATCGCTTCCATAACTCAGTGATGACAGTGGGCAATGACGCCATTTACGGACAATTCACAGTCCCTTCTGGCAATTATGTATTTGAATCACATGGCAAACATGGCTGGATAGCCGCAAAACGCGATCTATATAAGAATCATGTGGAGCACACACCTCAAGAGCGTGCGCCTGCAGAAGGGGCTAAAGATCTCTTTTCCCCGCCTATCAACACTCAAACAACAAGTAAGAAGTAAGGAAAATCAATATGAAAAAAGCAATCTTAGCGACGGCGCTCACCTTGGCCTCAGGTTTAACTCAGGCCAACACAATCGATATTGCTATCCTGTATAGTGATGAAGCAGCTGCCAATACATCGAACATCCAAACGAAAATTAACCAGCTGATCTCATTTTCAAATCAGGTTTATAGCCAAAACGAAATTGACTTAAGACTTAACCTGGTTGCTTCAGCTTCTATCGGCAGTGCGCAGGTAACCGCTGACGAAAACTGGTTAAATGCACTAACGGACAGCGCATCCATTGCACAATATCGTGATGCAAATAATGCTGACATGGTTGCATTACTGGGTGTTGGTTCATCTGCAGGCAGCAACCTAATTAGCTGTGGTATCGCCTGGGTTGGTCAGGGCAGCAATGGTAATTTGTACTCGTCTCAGGTCAATAAGATGTACTCCATTACTGCTGTAGACTGCGGTGCAACTACCTTTGTGCATGAGTTAGGACACAATCAGGGTTTAACGCATGCTCGCAGGCAGGGTGACACATCTGGTGGTGTATACAACGATGGCATGGGACATGGTGTATATAATGTATTTACCAGCATCATGGCGTATCCACATGTCTTTGGTAGCGCAACTCAGTATGACTACTTCTCAAACCCTAACTGGACAGCGAACGGCTATCCTTTCGGTGTTGTAGGCGAGTCGTACGCCTGGAAAACAGTGAATGCAACAAAAGACGACATTGCTAACATGAAATAGCAAACAGCCTGCACTATTATCAGGCAAATGAAACGAGAGCGCTCGGCGAGCGCTCTTTTTGTTTTTTGGTTGAAATGCGGGTACAGGCTAACAAGCTATTGCCAGAGATCAACAGGGCTCGTATCTATACGTGATGAAACCGTTTAATATGGCAGAGCAAATATAGTGAAAGACCGTCGAGCATCAACAGGTTCATTTAGATATTCAACGAAAACATCGACCTCTTTACGAATAAAGCAGGTGGCAGTAAAGGCCGACTCTGAGAAGGCTAGTTTAAGTCCACATATTACCAAATAAAGCCACGCTGGCGAACTGTATGGCTTACGTTGGCCGCAACTCCATCTGGGCCAGAATGAACACTCCGAACTCACTCGTATCAAACCACGCATTGAGCATGCCCCACTCCTTTTACTTTCTTCACATCGTCGGATCTTACAAAGCCGCACTTTCTTACTTGTGCCTGATGTCACAGTAGCCTTTGAACAGGATATGCATATAACAAAATAGAATAAGCTTATTCAGTTGTTCACTATTTGCGTACAAGCTATCAAGTAATTAATCAAGATAGCAAAATAAACTGCCTCTCATCGGCACTTATTTGCTTATAAAACAGTCGTCACAAAAATATAAAACCAACTATCCTCAACAAAAAACAATTCCACTTTGCAAAATAAAAACAACCATTGAAATAAAAAAGAAATTCAACGTTAATAAAAATAAAATTGACAATTTACCAGCCTAAATATCAAATACATCTCGATTCTAATGAATCACCTTAAATTAAACCTTGAAAGGATTATAAAGATGAAAGTTAGTTCTATTGGAAAAATTGCAACCCTGTTTTTATCTTTCACTACTTTAAGCGCGTTTGCTGCACAAGACGCTGCAAATTACATGGAATATAACCTGGGAGACAGCATCTACAGAATTCCTGCGTCACAGGCTAAAAATGTAGATGAGATTATCGAGTTAATCGATAGCCAAAACGACGTATCTGAATATGGCGTTGTTTCATTAAAAGCTGATGTTCCCAATGCTGCGCTGTCAACATCTGACTTCACAATGCAAGCTGGCGGTACGTTACGCCTGTACAGCACGTTCAACGCTGGTTACCTGAACGATTTCGACGCTGTACTTTCTTATACTTGCCCAAACAATATGTTCATCAAGTCAGTTTCAAGCTACCACGATAACCGCCGCGAAGACCGTCGCTTCAACATTGAATGTGGTAAGTACACGACTTCTGCCGGTGCTCGCCTGTATCGCAAATCTCTAAGCTGGACTGGCTATGTAAATTCATATGACCAGGCTTTCAACTACACCTGTCCTGCTGGTAAGTTCCTGGTAGGTATGTACAGCGTGCACAGCAACAGACACGAAGACCGTGTATTCAAATTTGCCTGTGCTGCTATGGCTGAATCTTCAGCAAGCGGTTTCGCTCTGAGTGCAGAGACTTGCTCAACAGTTGGTCCAACTAACTTCGACCAACCATGGCACCTTGGTTCAAACGGCGCGTTAGTTGGTATGTCAAGCCGCCACAGTAACTCTCACGAAGATCGTGAAACATCAGTGTCTTTCTGTACTTCAGTATCTGACTGGTAATATCCGTCACTTTCGCAGGCATTAAGTAGTAGCCTGCTTTTATTATAATTTTAAAAAATTAAGATATATTAAATAGAAAACCTAAAATAAAAAACACACAAAACAAACCTATTAAATTATAAAAACCATTAAAATATAAAAGAACCAAAAATCACAGCCCAACAAAATCGACATTTAATGGATATATTATCCTTATTATTCTCAGACATAGGGCCAATAAGGGTAAACAAAACATGATGCCGCTACCAGCGCCCAAATCAACATAGTTAACCAGTACATATAAGGTTGCTCTTCTCGTGCATAGGGATGCCAGAGATAAGCCACCCCCCTTATCAGGTCATAAAGCAGCCACAACAATAATCCAAAACCGAGCCAATAGCTCCAGGGCAAACTCATCAACATCACATGTTTCCTAAACAGTTAATTTTCAACATGACAATTTACAACATAACCAACCCCCGCTGTAATTTTCAACATGACAATTAACAGCGGGGTTGGTATAGTGGCCGAAATAACGAATGAGGAGAAAGCATGGCCAGACCAAGCATGGCTGCGCAGCGTAAAGAAGAAATACTGGATGCGCTCGAAACCTGTATTTTACAATATGGGATCCAGGCGACATCACTCGAAAATATCGCCGAGGCGGCAGGAGTGAAACGTACCATTTTACGCCACTACATTGGCAACCGTGATGATATTATATGCGCACTGAGTGCCCGATTACGCTCCCGGTACTCGCAGCAATGGCAGCAACTGTTATGCTGGCTACCTTCAAAAAACAAAACGGAATCCATTATAGACGCTCTGTTTACTGTAGGCTCTAGCGAGCGGGTCAATGCAACAATTATAGGAGAGGCGATATTCTCAGAAGCAAAACGCCTGCCGCCCGTTAAGCGAGACCAGGAAGCCATCATGGATGAATTCATCACAATTATCTGCCAGGTTTTGCGCGATGAATACGAACACGCGAGTGACGATAAAATTGAGTTGGTTGCGCATGGAATCTATGCCAACTATCTGCTATCCGAGTCTTTTTTACCTCTTACTCTGGTCGATCAGGTCTACAAACTGAAAGCGACTTCTAAACTACTTTGCACAACACTCACATAACTGTGCCAAATTGTAGTGACACACAATCCATTTCAAGGGTTATACCTGCAACAAACTTGTCTCTGAAACAAATCAAACCGAACTAATTTACCGGGCAGTGATTTGCATACTCTTATCAGGTGATCATTGAAATTTCCAGGGTGCAGCATTGAAGGTTAATATGTTTCGGCCGGCATATCACAAACAAGAGTAAATTTTCATATTGACAATTTAAAGTTCAAAACTTAGGCTATGCTTCATTCATCACCGAGTATTTGGATTTAGATATGAAGCTAGCAAGCTCACTTCTCGTCACTGGTATCATCGCCTGTTCACTCTGGGGCGTTGCCTTATTGCAACCTATGCCCACCCGGGCCATTTCTTCCGCGCAACATACGCCCACAGATAAAACGCCTTCGGAAACAAGTGCTGTACCAGGGGCCATAACAGAATCAACACAACGCGAGAAGCCACTGGTTGCCCTGAATACACTGGTAATTTCCGGTACTACAGCCGTTATGCCAACCAGTCAGGTACAGCAACTTTGGCAGGACTTTAAGGCAGATACGTCATTGAATCGAAAACTGACAAAGCAGCCCAAAGCTGTTTACGTGTTTTATCGTGACTTTTCGGCAAACTTTGAGCAGTCCACCATAACCATAGGTTACTCTGTAGATACGCTGTCCTCCGTAAACCAGTCAGTAACATTGAGCGCGGCAAGATATGAACGTCTGTTACCCAGAAAAAAATATAGCAATCAGGATATTGCACATGCCTGGCAAAATATAGATTACCGCCGACCAATCAACAGAGTAATTGAGATCCATCACCTGTCTGAACACAGTGCGATAGTAAGTTCAGAGCTGCTGATAGAATATGGAGATTAGCCATGGAGTATTTGACCTTGCCCCTGTCGGCTGAAGACGTCTGGTGGCTGGAAGTCTTTATAGATGAGTGGTTTTTAGTGATTGCACTGAGCTTATTTGTCGTCGAAATGTTTCGCTATGCTTTTAAAAAGCAATTCACTAAAAACTTGCTTGGTGACAGTGTTGCTAACTTTGTGACTTTGGGGCTATTCATGTTACTGGTCGCCCTTGTGGCCCTGACTTATGTTGGTGTGTTTTTCTACGTGTACGATAATTTTAGAATTACAGACTTACCCCTTACTCCCTGGACCATATTGTGCTGTATTGTACTGGCCGATCTGGCTTACTACTGGGAACACCGATTTTTACATAAAAATGGTTTTGCCTGGGCAACACATACCGTCCATCACAGCTCACCACATTTCAATATTTCGGTTGCCTATCGGCATGGCCCTATGGACTGGTTTTTTCCTTTGTTTTTCTACCTGCCACTTGCACTCATGGGCTTTCATCCGTTTATCATCTTTCTGGCCGAAGTGATCGTGCAGGTTTTTCAGACTTTGTTACACACAGAAACCGTTAAGAAGCTACCAAGGCCAATAGAAGCCATTTTCAATACGCCTTCTCATCACAGAGTACATCATGCTACAAACAAACAGTATCTGGACAAAAACTATGCAGGCATTTTTATAATCTGGGACAGGCTCTTTAGCACCTTTGCCAGAGAAGAGGCAGAAGTAAAATATGGCGTTTTTCCACGAATTAACAGCGTAAACCCGCTTACCGTCTTTTTCAGCGGATATACAAAGTTATTCAGGCAACTCATCCACGCACCAAGCTGGTCATACAGGTTTAAATTACTGATAAAGCCGCCTATCTGGGCATGGCAACAAGAGCAGAAAAGCAAAGAATAATCAAAGACCTGTTAGTGAATCTGTTCAGGGTAATGCCGAAACACAGACTCGCTACCTATACCCCCTTCCTCAGGGCTATGGCCCCCTGAGGAAGCCTTATATTTACTTCATTCGTCAGAGCACCTTACTGTTCGCCTTTATATTTCATAGTCTCATGTAAATAACAGGCAACCCCTACATAAAATTAAAACATACTCCTCTGGCGCTGCTCGTTAATTATCCCAATAAACAATATAAAATATTTATTCTCTACTGTTACTCAGGTATAAAATACACGGCCCAATTGCCAGCTCAGGGCTGATTTTTCAGGGACTGATGAAAACTTTCTTAATTAAAGCTTTTGATTATAGAGGCTTTTCCAGTTCTTGCGGACACATCAAACTTGAATTGAAGGACCTAAAACCATGATACAAAAAATAGTAAAGCTCCTGTTTTTCTCTTCTTGTTTAGTGTTTTTATCAAGCATTAAACAAGCTCAAGCGAGTAATCATTGCGAGTCGCCACGGCGTTGTTTCCTAAATCATTGAACTAATTTAGTCTTGTGTGATCAGATCTCAAAAGCAAACACCGAGACTGAACTTTGAAAGCAAAGCGTATCACCAACTGGCGCGATTACAACAAAGTCCTCATC
>NZ_JACEQV010000018.1:0-110388 GCF_015356275.1 Pseudoalteromonas sp. PPB1
GTGTTTTCTTTAAAGCTTAGAAAAACCCCTCGAAAGTAAGGGGGGTTTTTCCGATCCAACCTGTGTCAAAGCGTGTCAACCTAACTCTCAATGATTCAAGTAATACAAATGCGTTGATTTTGAGAGGCGCTTCTACAACTTGCTCGGCGGCAGGCGCTTCTACAACTTGTTCAGCAGCAGGTGCTTCTACGGCTTGCTTAGCAGCAGGTGCTTCCTCTGCTTGCTCAGCTGTGGCATTGAGCTCAGCTTCAAACTCCGCAGCAGCCTGATCCGCGACTGGTACAAATGCAGGTGTTGCATCTTTATTCTCAGTACGTTTGCGTTTCTGGCCAGCTGCTCTCAGGTGACGTGGAGAGCGACGAGAGCGAGTGCGCGGCTGTTCGCGTTGCTCTTTGTCTTCTTCCGCTGTTTCTTCACCTTTTTGGCTGTCCTGAGCTTGATTCTGAGGAAGCTTGACCTCTTCATCCGCAGGGGCATCAGACGCAGGTACTTGAGCTTCCACAGCTTGTTGGGTCACTTCTTTTGTGACTGTTTCCGCTTTTTGCTCTGTAGCAGGCTGTTGCACTTGCTTTTGCTTTGAATCGTTTACAGTTTCAGCTTCAACTTCAACTACTTCATTAGCAGTTTGAGTCGTTTTTGATTCTCCCTCAATGCGCACCTTTTTCTTCAGGTTACGACGTTGGCGGCGAGGTTTGTTCGCTTTTTCTTGCGTTGCTTGTTCAGCATTATCCTGCTTCTGTTCAGAACTTTGCTCTGTATTTTGCTTCGCTTTATCAGAATCATTACGACGACGTTGGTTTTGACGACGGCGCTTGTTACGACCTTCGCTGCGTTCCTGATTGTCGTTTTGATCTTCTTTACGTGCCTTATTATCGCTGTTGTCTTGCTCAGCCTTACGGTTGTCATTGCGTTCATCGTTACGGCCATCATTACGACCATCGTTACGACGGTCATTACGATTGCGATTTTTACGACGCTGCTGATTGCGACGGCGGTTATCCTGACGTTGGCGAGGCTGTTGCTTAGGCTGCTCTTCCTCTTTTTGCTCTTCCTCAGTACCAAACAGACCTTTCAGCCATTTGCCAATGCGGCTTAGCAGGCCCGCTTCCTCTTCCACTTTCTTTTGTGCCTGAGGTTGTTTTGTCTCTTGCGCTGGTTGTGGTGCTGGAGCTGGCGCTGTTGGCATGGCTACGCCTTTCAGAACCGGTTCTTCTTTAACCACTGGTGTGGCAATTGGTGCGGCTACAACTTCAACTTCAGGTGTAACAACCTGATCATAGCTGACGCTTTCCGGCACATCATCTTTGCGCAGACGCACAACGTCATAGTGAGGCGTTTCCATGTGCTGGTTAGGAATGATCACTACATCACAGTTGTGGCGTTTTTCGATGCGCTGAACAGCCCGGCGCTTTTCGTTAAGCAGGTAAGAGCCCACTTTTACCGGTACTTGTGCATTAACCTGAGCGGTGTTCTCTTTGATGGCCTCTTCTTCGATCAAACGTAAGATGGACAAAGCAATCGATTCGTTTGAACGTATGGTGCCCTGACCATCACAGCGTGGACACGTATGCTGGCTGGCTTCACCTAATGACGGGCGCAGACGCTGACGAGACATTTCCAGCAAGCCGAAACGTGAAATCTTGCCGATTTGAACTCGAGCACGATCTGCGCGTACGGCGTCTTTCAGACGATTTTCCACTTCACGTTGGTGACGAGGAGGTGTCATATCAATGAAATCGATGACTATCAGGCCACCCAGGTCACGTAAACGTAATTGGCGGGCAATTTCGTCTGCGGCTTCTAAGTTGGTATTTAATGCTGTTTCTTCGATATCACCGCCTTTGGTTGCTTTTGACGAGTTGATATCGATAGAGGTCAGTGCTTCAGTTGGGTCGATAACGATAGAACCACCTGAAGGAAGACGTACCTCACGCTGGAAAGCAGATTCTATCTGACTTTCGATTTGATAGTGTGTGAATAACGGAACATCATTTTGATACAGCTTAACGCGGTTAATGAAGTCAGGTCTGAAACGCTCAATATGGGCTTTCGCTTCTTCAAATACACGTGCTTTATCAATCAGTATTTCACCGATATCGCGACGTAAGTAATCTCGGATAGCACGGAAAATAACGTTACTTTCCTGATGAATTAAGAAAGGTGCCTTACCGCTGTCTGCTGCATTTTGGATAGCTTCCCAATGCACAAGCAGCGCTTTAAGGTCATACTCTAATTCTTCAAAAGACTTACCAACACCTGCTGTACGGACGATTAGACCCATACCTTTTGGTAGATTCAGGCGGCTCAGCGCTTCTTTCAGCTCGATGCGCTCATCACCCTCGATGCGGCGAGAAATACCGCCAGCACGTGGGTTGTTTGGCATCAATACTAAGTAGCTACCAGCGACACTGATGAAAGTCGTTAGTGCTGCCCCTTTCTGGCCTCGTTCCTCTTTATCGACCTGAACAATGACTTCCTGGCCTTCTTTGATCACATCTTTGATGTTTGGACGACCATTGAAGGTGTAGCCTGATGGGAAGTATGTTTTGGCAATTTCTTTAAGAGGGAGGAAACCGTGGCGCTCAGCACCATAATCGACAAAAGCGGCTTCTAGGGAAGGTTCTATACGAGTGATTTTACCTTTGTAAATGTTGGCTTTTTTTTGTTCATGACCAGGGCTTTCGATATCAAGATCGTACAGACGCTGGCCGTCAACCAGTGCAACGCGCATTTCTTCTTGCTGCGTCGCATTGATCAGCATACGTTTCATATTTTTACTCTACTTAATTTTTTACACTTTGCCTGTGCACCTTAGTTCAGGTGTTTAGTGTTCCTATTTTTATAATGCAGTCTCACGACTGGGAGACGGGAACAATCATTTACTTCCGCATATAACGCTTATGCCACACTGCTTTTAAGTGGCGGGTTACAGAGTGTTTCACTCAGCTTACGGATGTCGCACGGGTCTAAATCTAACCCGACTAATCTACACAAGACATTAATAATTATTGCTTTTAATTTCGGTTATTTAGCTGTGTTTAATCAATACAATGAACTATTACACGCTTCATTTAAGATTAAACGCACGTATTTGTCACTGGGTCGGGTCGATAAAGCTATGGAAATCTCAGCTCTAATCTGTATGATCCTCCACCCAAGATGTGCATCACAGCGGCATCAATGCGATAAAAAGCACGCTCGCAAAGATAGGCGGGCCGATTATCCCACTAATACCCGCGTGATAGCAACTAAATTATTACTCAATTCAGTGATTAGGCAATGTCAGAAAAAACCGGCTTAAAGGTAAGTTTTGTAACCATAACGGAAGACCAACTCGGTCAGCGTATAGATAACTTTTTGCTTACCCATCTTAAAGGGGTACCGAAAAGCGCAATCTACAAAATTCTTCGCAAAGGGGAGGTCAGGGTTAACAAAAAGCGGGTTAAGCCAGTTTACAAACTACAACTGAATGATGAAGTACGCATTCCACCGGTTAAAGTGGCGGAAAAGTCCGAGTTCGTACCAAAGAACCTGGACAAGGTCGCGGGGCTTGAAGATGCCATCCTTTATGAGGATAAGTATCTGATAGTTATGAATAAGCCTTCCGGCATGGCGGTTCATGGTGGCAGTGGCTTGAGCTATGGGCTAATAGAGGCCATCCGTGCATTGCGTCCGGATGAAAGAAATCTCGAGTTGGTGCATCGATTAGACCGTGATACCTCTGGTTGTTTGTTGATTTCAAAGCGTCGTGCAATTCTAAAAGGGTTGCACGAACAGCTCAGAGAAAAAACCATGGAAAAAAACTACTGGGCATTGGTTTGTGGAGAGTGGTCTGCAAAACATAAAAATGTCACCGAGCCGCTGCGGAAAAATACGCTGCAATCTGGCGAGCGCGTGGTACGTGTGGACCATGAAGAAGGCAAAGCCTCTCATACCCGATTTCGCGTGCTAGAGCGTTTTGAAGGCGCAACACTGGTCCAGGCGTCACCGGTAACGGGTCGTACTCACCAAATTCGGGTGCACACGCAATGTAAAGGCCACCCAATTGCCTGTGATGATAAGTATGGTGATCAGGTGTTTGACAGTAAAATGCGCCAATTAGGCCTGGGTCGGTTATTCCTGCATGCTCGGGAGCTGAGGTTTATTCACCCTAAACACGAAACCACACTGCACGTTGAGGCACCGTTGGACAAAGCTCTGGAGCATTGCCTGAAAACTCTGAGAGGCAATAATGGCGCGTAAATTGGTCATTTTTGATTGGGATGGCACAGTAATGGACACTGTGCCCAAAATTGTGAATACCTTACATAAGGTTGCACAATACCATGCACTGCCTCCTATTTCGGATGATGCAGCCAAATCCATCATTGGCTTGTCGCTCGAAACGGCTGTGGCAACTTTGTTTCCCGAACAAAAAGAAAAAGCCGCCGAGCTAGCAAAGAGCTATAAAAGACTATATAAGGAAGACACAACACCCATTGCCGTGTTTGAAGGGGTCGAAGCATTGTTGGCTAGTTTGAAAGCACAAGGTGTTTTGCTTGCAGTTGCAACCGGGAAAAGCCGGGTAGGGTTAAACAACTTGTTGGCACATAGTGGCCTGGGTCACTATTTTTGCCTGACTAAAACAGCTGATGATGCAAAGTCAAAACCCGACCCTGAGATGTTGCAGCAGATCCTAACCGAGCTTGCGGTAAATGCCTGTGATGCAATCATGGTGGGTGACACTGGCATTGATATGCAACTTGCCACCAATGCAAACGTACCCGCTGTCGCAGTGACATTTGGTGCAGCCAGTGAAGCGCAATTAAGAGAGTATGCACCACTGGCCTTGTGCCATAGTTATGCGCAGTTGAGTGAGTTTTTATTGTCCGAGTACGTCGACGCCGAACTCAGCCAGTGATTTAGTCAGCTCAATCAGGGGAAGACCAATCAGGGTATTGGGATCTTCTCCTTCAAGTTTATCAAATAGGCAAATACCCAGCCCTTCACTTTTAAAACTGCCCGCACAATTGAGTGGTTGCTCTTTGGCAACATAGTGTTTGATCTGTGCCTCGCTTAGCGTCCGAAAGTGGACTTTAAATGGTACGACTTTCGTGATGACTCGCTGTGTTTCAAGCTGATAGACAGACAGCCCGGTCAGAAAAGTCACAACCTGACCACTGAATTGTTGAAGCTGCTTGTGGGCATTTTCGACGGTGTGAGGCTTACCAAGGATTTGGTCATTAAATAGAGCGACCTGATCTGAGCCGATCACCAATCCACTGCTATAATACTGGTGCGCTGTTTGCGCTTTGGCTTCACTTAATCGGGCAACCAGTTCGGCAGGTGTTTCTTTTGGATGTGCCGATTCATCAATGTCAGGCGAAAAACTGTCAAATTGCAGGCATAATTTTGCCAAAATTTGCTGCCTAAATGGTGAGCTGGAGGCTAAGATTAGTGGTGATTTCATAAATACCGGGACCGCGTTGGAGAAAATTTCCTATAGGATAATCGCAACGTGGCTAAAAACAATATGAAAGTTTAATTTTGCTTTGACTAAAGCAGTAACTATCTATATGATGCAGCCCCTATGCAAAAGGTGAAAATTCCCATCACCATTGATCCTTGCAAAGCGGCACAGCGCCGGGCCAGTTATGACGGTGTTATAGCGCTTGAAGAACTTTCTCGTTTGCAGCAAGTTGTGCAAGATCAAGTAGGTGAAATAGCGGTAACTATTCGTTGCGAAACAGACCAGCAAGGTTTGGTTGTAGTGCGTGGAAGCGTACAAGCCAAAGTCACAGTGTTGTGTCAACGTTGCAACGATAAACTAGGGTTGGATTTGGAACAAGACTTTGCGTATTCGCCAGTCGGATTAGGTGCAGAGTCGGACGAACTTCCTGAGTGCTATGATGTTGTGGAGTTGGATGAAGAAGGTGAAATTAATCTCCGGCAAATTGTCGAAGATGAATTGATACTGGCGATCCCCATCGTTCCTAAGCATGAAGAAGGATCTTGTTCTTTTTCTGATAAGCCAGTTAGCTTTGGTGACATAGAAGAACAAGAGAGCAAACCAAATCCATTTGAAATTTTAAAACAACTTAAGAAAGATTCTTAGGAGATAGGCTAATGGCGGTACAAAAAAGTAAAGTGTCACGTTCACGTCGTGGCATGCGTCGTTCACACGATGCTATTAACGGTCCTACACTAACTGTAGATCAAGTTTCTGGTGAGACTCACCGTCGTCACCACGTAACTGCTGACGGTTACTACAAAGGCGAAAAAGTAATTTCTAAGTAAGAGATTGCTTTATGCACGCTGATCTAACCATAGCGTTAGATATGATGGGGGGCGATTACGGCCCCCGTTCATCAATACCCGCCGCAATCGAAGCGGTAGAAAAACACCCCCGTTTGATACTGTTGCTATGTGGCAACCGTACCGTTCTTGAAAGTGCACTGGAAAAAGCCAATGCGCTGTCTCATCCACGTCTAATTGTTAAACATTGCGATGAAGTCGTCACCAATACATGCGAGCCTGCTCAGGCGCTGCGAAATAAACGCAATTCTTCTATGCGCGTTGCACTTGATCTAGTAAAAGCCGGGCAAGCACAAGCCTGCGTTAGCTCGGGTAACACAGGCGCATTGCTCAGTATGGCCCATTATGTATTGAAAATGCTGCCGGGCATCAAACGGCCAGCCCTTATCACGTCCGTACCAACAGAAAAGAAACAACCCGTATACTTGTTAGATTTAGGTGCTAATGTGCAATGTGATCCTGAGACTTTATTGCAGTTCTCTATTATGGGATCCATTGTAGCGGGCGCAGCGCTTAAGATTGACAGGCCCAAAGTACATTTGCTCAACATTGGATTGGAAGACATCAAAGGGCATGATGGTATCAAACAAGCTGCTAAATTAATGCAGGACTGTCCAGTGATTAATTATCAGGGTTATTGTGAGGGCAGTGATATATTTTCGGGCAAGTCAGACGTCATTGTCTGTGAAGGGTTCGTTGGCAATGTTGCGTTGAAAACTTGTGAAGGGATCGCCAAACTTATCATGTTTAAGTTTACAAAAGCGTTGAAAAAGCATCTTTTTTACCGTTGTTTGGCGTTTTTACTTAGACCCGTCATAAAAAAACTGTATAAACGTGTGAACCCCGACCAGTATAATGGCGCAAGTCTGGTAGGATTGCGCGGTATTGTAGTGAAAAGTCACGGAAATGCGTCGAAGAAGGCATTTATGGCTGCTATCGAAGAAGCGGCCAGAGAGATCGACAGACGTATTCCAGATAAGATCCAGGCGACCTTTGAAGAAATGGCGCCGATTGAAGAGACATCTGCCAGATCCTAGTTTCATCCAAATAGTGTTGCTTAGGAAACGGCAGGATATAGAAATCAAAAGAGCACACTATGTCACAAAAGATTGCTTTACTATTCCCAGGCCAGGGCTCTCAGAGCGTTGGTATGCTGGCGGAATTACTAGAAACCTCCCAAGTTGTTCAGGATACGTTTGCAGAAGCTTCTGCTGCGCTGGGATACGACTTAGTTAAATTGGTATTAGATGGCCCCGAAAGCGAATTAAACGAAACACACCGCACTCAGCCAGCATTGCTGACTGCCAGTGTCGCGATTTTCCGTCAATGGCAGACTGAGCAGGTCGACGCTGAGCTGGTATTGGCAGGCCACAGTCTGGGTGAATATTCAGCGTTGGTATGTGCAGGTGTGCTTGATCTGGCCACGGCTGTTAAGTTGGTAGAGAAACGCGGCCTGTACATGCAACAGGCAGTGCCGGCGGGCACAGGGTCTATGGCGGCAATTATAGGCCTGGACGATGATGTCATTGCGACAATCTGTGAAGAGCAGGCTGAACAGCAAGTGGTAGCTCCGGTTAATTACAATTCACCGGGGCAGGTGGTCATTGCAGGCCATAAAGAAGCGGTTGAGCGAGCATCTGCAGCTTGTAAAGAAGCCGGAGCTAAACGCGCCTTACCATTGGCTGTGAGTGTACCTTCTCACTGTGCGCTGATGAAGCCAGCGGCACAGCAACTGGCAGCAGATTTGGCAGAGATTGAATTCGCCGCGCCGGTTTTCCCTGTCATCAATAATGTTGATGTTGCGCAGCAGCAAAGTGGTGAAGCAATTAAAGATGCACTTGTTCGTCAGTTATACAGCCCGGTTCGTTGGACCGAAACTGTTCAGCAATTGGCGAAAGAGGGGATCACACAGGCTTACGAATTTGGTCCGGGTAAAGTACTAACTGGGCTGGCCAAGCGAATTGATAAATCTGTAGCGTGCAGCGCCGTCAATGATGCGGCTGCAATCACGTCTGCAAAATAAATGACGGAATTATATATGACAAACCTATTTGATTTGACAGGTAAAGTTGTACTTGTCACGGGCGCAAGCCGAGGCATTGGTAAAGCAATCGCTAACGCGATGGTAGCACAGGGTGCAAAAGTAGCTGGTACTGCAACTAGTGAGTCTGGTGCAGATAAAATTTCTGAGTATCTGGGTGACAATGGTAAAGGGTACAAATTAAATGTAACCGACGCAGACTCAATTGAAGCAACACTGCAGGCGATTAAGCAAGACCTAGGTGATGTAGATGTGCTGGTAAACAATGCCGGTATTACCCGTGATAACCTGTTGATGCGCATGAAAGAGCAAGAATGGGATGACATTCTTGATACCAACCTGAGCTCAATTTTCCGTTTGTCTAAGGCTGTTTTGCGTCCTATGATGAAGAAAAAATCAGGTCGTATCATCAATATTGGCTCAGTAGTTGGCACTATGGGTAACGCTGGTCAGACAAACTATGCTGCTGCTAAAGCGGGCGTTATTGGGTTCTCGAAGTCGATGGCTCGTGAAGTTGCATCACGCGGTATTACTGTGAATGTGATCGCACCTGGTTTTATCCAAACTGACATGACTGATGAGCTAACTGACGAGCAAAAAGCGGCAACGCTCGCGAACGTGCCGGCAGGACGTCTTGGTAAGCCAGAAGAGATCGCAGCAGCGGCAGTTTACCTCGCATCAGATGCTGGAGCCTATGTTTCTGGTGAAACTTTGCACGTAAACGGCGCTATGTACATGGTGTAACAATTGTCAGCGAGATTGAAGTTTTTGTGATCTTGCGGCAATCTTACTTGAAATTGCTAGTAAAATAGGCGATAAAAGTAAAAAATATTTAGTAACAGGTTTGACCAGAAAAAAAAGTCATGGTCAATCCTTGAATCACAGTATGATGCGCCGTAAACTACGCCGCAATCTGAAATTAACGCGATAGCGTTTAAATAAAGGAAAGAAGAATGAGCGACATCCAAGAACGCGTAAAAAAAATCATCGTTGAGCAACTAGGTGTTAAAGAAGAAGAAGTAAAATCAGAAGCGTCTTTCGTAGACGATCTGGGTGCTGATTCTCTTGACACTGTTGAGCTGGTAATGGCTCTTGAAGAAGAGTTCGATACTGAGATCCCTGACGAAGAAGCTGAGAAAATCACTACTGTTCAGGCAGCGATCGACTACGTTACTGCTCACGCTGAGTAATTAACGGTTTAAATTAGGGCAGCGTTCGCTGCCCTGATTCTTTGTACCCCCCATCATTTCGAAAATCCCTTTTGGAGGAAACCGTGGCTAAACGTCGAGTCGTAGTAACTGGCTTAGGTATGTTGACGCCGTTAGGTAATGACGTTGAGTCAACCTGGCAGGGCTTGTTAGAAGGCCGAAGTGGTATTCGCAATATCACACACTTTGACACTACTCAGTTCGGTACTAAATTTGCGGGTCTGGTCAATGATTTTGACGAGACTCAATTCATGTCAAAGAAAGACGCCAAGAAAATGGACTTGTTCATTCAGTACGGCATTGCTGCGGGCGTACAGGCGCTTAAAGATTCCGGATTGGAAATCACAGAAGACAATGCCAATCGTGTTGGTGTTGCTGTGGGTTCTGGGATCGGGGGCCTGACACTGATTGAAGAAAACCATGTTAAGTTGCTTAACAGTGGTCCACGAAAACTGTCTCCATTTTACGTACCTTCGACCATTATCAATATGATATCGGGTCATTTGTCGATTATGCACGGTCTGAGAGGTCCTAATATCTCTATCGTTACGGCATGTACTACAGGTTTGCATAATATTGGCCATGCGGCACGCATGATTGCCTATGGTGATGCAGATGCTATGGTTGCCGGTGGTGCTGAGAAAGCATCAACGCCAATTGGTATGGGTGGCTTTAGTGCGGCCCGAGCCCTGTCAACACGTAATGATGACCCTCAAGCTGCGTCTCGTCCTTGGGATAAAGATCGTGACGGTTTTGTGCTGGCTGACGGTGCAGGTGTGATTGTACTGGAAGAGTATGAGCATGCTAAGGCGCGTGGCGCTAAGATTTATGCTGAACTTGTTGGTTTTGGCATGAGTGGTGATGCATACCACATGACATCGCCGCCTGAAGACGGTGCTGGTGCTGCATTGGCGATGGAAAATGCCTTACAAGATGCGGGTGTCAATGCCCAACAAGTTGGCTACATCAATGCTCATGGCACGTCTACATCGGCGGGTGACAAAGCAGAAACCTCAGCGGTTAAGTCTGTTTTCGGTGATGCTGCAAAAGAGGTGATGGTAAGCTCGTCTAAATCAATGATGGGCCACTTATTGGGGGCTGCAGGCTCTGTTGAGTCTATTATTAGTATTTTGTCACTACAGCACCAAAAAGTGACACCGACTATCAACCTGGATAATCCAGACGAAGGGTGTGACTTAGATTATGTGCCACATACAGCACGTGATGCTAAGTTGGACTATGCGCTATGTAACTCATTTGGGTTCGGCGGAACAAATGGCTCTTTACTATTCAAGAAAGTCTGATAGTTGATCAATCATAAAAGCCCGGCAGTGCCGGGTTTTTTTATGCCTTTTTGACGCTGTCTCAGCCATGAATATGATAAAGTTAGGCTAATATTGCAGAGGTGGTAAAGCGTAATGCATCAGGTAAACAGCCGGGATCGGGGATTGAATTATGGTGATGGCTTTTTTACAACAGTCCGAGTGTGTGAAGGCAAGCTGGATAGGTGGGAAGGACACTTACAGCGCCTTAAGCAATGTGCAAGTGCACTGTACTTTCCTGTGCTTGACCTGAATACGTTGTCAGAACATTGTGAAATCGCTGCCAGGGAGATAAATGATGGTGTGCTTAAGGTAGTGATCACCCGAGGTGAGGGCGGCAGAGGCTATGGGTTACCCGATGAGCCGCAGTTAACTACTTTATTATCTTCATCGGCTTATCCAGCCCATTATGAAAACTGGCGTGTAAAGGGTGTGAGTCTTGCCCTATCTGATGTGCGTCTGGGCCACCAACCTCTGTTAGCCGGATTAAAAACGCTGAATCGCCTTGAGCAGGTGCTGATTAAACAAAATGCCGCCACCAAACAAGCTGATGATGTTCTGGTCATGGATCTTCAGGGAGAAGTGATTGAAAGCTCTGCCGCTAATATTCTGATCTGTAAAGATAAACGCTGGTATACCCCGGACTTGTCTCATTGTGGCATACAGGGCGTTTTTCTCTCGAGCCTGCAAATGTACAACCCCATAGAAACGGCCTCGATGGACTTAGCTTTTGTCTATGCCGCTGATGCCGTTTATCTATGTAACAGCCTGATGGGCCTTGTGCCAGTGCGTCAGATAGATCACCAGCAATTTAGTCTGAGTAAAGCTCAAGCATTGGCCTCGGAGCTTGTTGTTAAAGCATGATGAAAAAACTGATATTAATTTTTTTGCTTGGGTTGGTTGTTCTTATGCTGACAGCCACACAGTATATATCGCAGCTTAGCAATGCGCCCCTGTTGAGTAATACGCGCTATTTTGAGGTTAAACGGGGTGACACCTTTGTGGCAATTTGCCAGCGTTGGCAACAAGCGCACTGGATTGAGCGCTGTCTGCCTTACCAAGTGTATGGGAAAATGTTTCCTGAGCGGGTTAACGTTAAGGCTGGTGTCTACGAATTACAAGGCCTGAGTGTGCTTGACGCGCTGTCAAAGTTAACCACAGGCGCACAGGCCGACTTTATGTTTACAATCATAGAAGGGCAAACCTTTAAGCAA
This sequence comes from Pseudoalteromonas sp. PPB1, assembly GCF_015356275.1. NCBI lineage: Bacteria > Pseudomonadati > Pseudomonadota > Gammaproteobacteria > Alteromonadales > Pseudoalteromonadaceae > Pseudoalteromonas > Pseudoalteromonas sp. PPB1. The sequence goes on from NZ_JACEQV010000018.1 coordinate 12,080, forward strand.
GTATTGGCAAATCTCAAAGCAGCACCATTTATCGATTTTGACTTGAACGAAACGAATCTGGCCCGGCACTTTTGGGGTGAGATAGAGGAGGTTTTTGGTGCCGCAGATTTTCACCCGGAAGGCTGGCTGTATCCCGAAACCTATCATTATCATGCCTACAATAAAGCATCTACTTTGCTCAAACACGCCAGTGAACGTATGCAAACACAGCTGACCTTGGCCTGGCAACAACGAGCGCAGGATCTGCCTATCAATTCAGCCTATGAAGCATTGATCCTGGCGTCCATTATTGAGAAAGAAACGGGTAAAGCACAGGAGCGCCCAGTGATTGCGTCTGTTTTTGTAAACCGATTGAACCGTAAAATGCGATTGCAAACTGATCCAACAGTGATATATGGCCTGGGAGATAGCTTTGACGGAGATATTAAGCGTCGTCACTTACGTGAATATACGCCATATAATACATACAGAATTAAAGGCTTACCTCCAACGCCTATCGCAATGCCGTCATTTGATGCCATTAAAGCGGCAACTCAGCCCGCACAGACCGACTATCTTTACTTTGTCTCCAAAGGTGATGGCAGTCACTATTTCTCAAAGTCATTAAAAGAGCATAACCAGGCGGTGAAGCGCTACATCTTGAATAAACAAAATGGCTAAGTGGTTGAAAATAAGTGAGTGCTTTAAACTCTGGTCTCAAGCGGCTGTATATTGTAGACAAATATGGTATACCAGCATCATAACACTACACGCAGAATAAAAACTGGAGCTCTGTAAATGAATAAGTTGAACGCGCTCACGCTCGCCGTAGCGATCGCTTTGTCGGGTTGTGCTCAGGATAGCCGGGTCAATCAGACTGATGCTGCGCCCTCTACTGCTGCATCATTGTCACGTACCGATATCGACAAGCAAGTTAATGCATATACGCAAACTTTTATTAATCATCAGCCTGCACTGGCCACTTCGTTAAAGTTGCCCGCAGAGCAATACGGTAGTTACGCCGACAGGTTACCTGACTATTCAGCATCTGGTATGCAGGCACTGCAAATCGATATGAATAACGCCGCGGAAAAATTAAAGCAACTACAATCACACAAAATGAGCGAAGATGATCGCCTGCACCTGCGTGTGAACGAAGTACTGGCGCGTTACTATGCTGGTGACGCACAATTTAGTGGTGGTTATATCGACACTTGGGGCGGGCATCTACCTTATATCGTTAACCAGCTTTCCGGACCCCTGGTGGATATTCCTAACCTACTTAAAGATCAACACAGCGTTGAAAACCTGCAGGATGCACAAAACTACCTAGGCAGGCTAGAAGCGTTTGCAACACTTACAGAGCAGGTTCGAGGCAAGTTAGCAGGTGATGCTGAAAAGGGCATTATTCTACCCAAAGTATTGTTTCCGAATACCTTTGGTTATCTGAATAACTTTATCGCGCATGCAAGTGATAAGCACCCGTTGGTCACTTCGTTCGAGCAGAAATTGTCAGTGCTGACATCGGTGTCTGCCGAGCAACGTACTCAGCTTGTCACAAAGGCGACTGCGCTGGTAAATGAGCAGATTTATCCTGCTTATCGCCGTGTGATTGCTGATCTGGAAGTACTGCAAGAAAAAGCACCTGAGAAAGTCGGGATTTGGGCTCAACCTGGTGGTGAAGCTTTCTACCAGCATGAAATTACGTATCTGGCTGACTCAGACCTCAGCGCGCAGCAGATCCATGATATTGGTCTTGCCGAAGTAAAACGGATCACAGAGCGGATGGATCAGATCCTGCGCGAAAATGGCTATACGACAGGCTCCGTGGGTGATCGTATGAAGCAGCTCAACGATGAGCCTCGCTTTCTGTACGAGGACAGTGATGCAGGCAGAGAAGCCTTGTTAACCTTTTTACGGGGTGAAATTGAGACCATCAATAAAAAAGCGCCGCAGTATTTCTCGACGTTACCACCCCAAGAAGTCGAGGTGCGTCGTATACCCAAAGAAGTTGAAGCCGGTGCACCAGGTGGTTACTACAGCGCCCCTTCTTTGGATGGCAGCCGTCCGGGCGTGTTTGCCATCAACCTCAAAGATATGAAGGCAGTGCCCAGCTTTGGTATGAAAACGCTGACCTATCACGAGGCGGTTCCTGGTCACCACTTCCAAATTGCCCTGAACATGCTGCAAACAGACATAGGTCTGATGCGTCAGAACGCTTCATTTAATGGTTATATCGAGGGCTGGGCTCTGTATTCTGAACTCGTCGCGTATGAAATGGGCATGTATGAAGGCGATCCGTTCGGTGACCTGGGTCGCTTGCAGGCCGAAGCCTATCGCGCTGCGCGCCTGGTGGTTGATACGGGTCTGCACTATAAAAAGTGGACGCGTCAGCAGGCGATAGAGTACTTTGCAGAGGCAACGGGCTCGGCAATGAGCGATGTAACATCGGCCATTGACCGCTATATAGCTTGGCCCGGACAGGCGCTTGGTTACAAACTAGGTATGATCAAACTCGTTGAATTGCGTGATAAAGCACGCAAGGCGCTGGGTGATAAGTTTGATGTCAAAGCCTTCCATGATGTCATTTTGCTTAAGGGCGCAAGGCCACTGGCCATCGTAGAAGATGATGTTGACCGCTGGGTGGCATCACAAAGTTAAAGAAAAGGTGGCGCAGCCACCTTTTTTATCCCTTCATTCAGCCTGAATAGGTTAATCCTAATTTCACTTCTGTTTTTTAATTCCGGCTACTCCATCGTATTACTTCTTTGCTTCTGATCGTTACTTTCATTGCTGATAGCACAATAAATGAATAAAAAATATTGTATACAATATAAATTCATTGTAGGGTGAATAGGTCTGATACAGACAAATCATCAATGGGAACTCAACAGGAATTAGAAATGCGTAACAATAAAAAGAATACGCAGGCGATCCGTCATACTCTGGCTGCGAGTGCTATAGCGCTTGCGTTAGGGAGCGCGGTGCCTGTGCTTGCAGCGGACGGAAATAGTCTGGTTAGAGGTAATATTGTCAGTGGGCAGGGCAGTGAGCTTAACGAAGTCGAACTGGTGTTTACACATAAAGCGAAGGGGTTGACCTTCAGCACAACAACCAACGCTCAGGGCGAATATATCCTGCGTAACCTGCCTGTTGGTCAGTATCAGGTAACGATTAGCAAAGATGGTTTTGAGTCGGTCATGGAAGAGCTGGTTCAGGTAAACATCGGCCAGTCAGTACTATTGGATGCACAACTTTATCGTGTGGGTGCCACAGATATTGAGCGTATCGCTGTGTCGGGTACCGCCATTCGTCGGGTTGATATGGCTTCATCAACAGCGGGTGTCACTTACACAGATGAAGAAATCAAAGCCATGCCCGTTAATACTGGTTTTGAAAGTATTGCATTGCTGGCTCCTGGCACTGCAGAACCCGGAGGTTCAGACTTTAAAGGTGCATCTAGCTTTGGCGGCTCTTCGTCTGCTGAAAATGGCTATTATTTTAATGGTTTGAATGTCACCAGTATTCGCACCGGTTTGGGGTCTATTCGTTTGCCCTGGGAAGCAATTGCGCAAACTCAGGTTAAAACAGGGGGTGTCAGCCCTGAATTTGGAGGCGCACTCGGTGGGATTGTGAATGCAGTTTCTAAATCCGGTGATAACGATTTCAAATTGGGTGTCGAAATGCGCTATGACCCGAATAGTCTGCGAGATCAGCATGACTCTATTTACCAGAGTAATGGTGTTGTGGGTTATGACACCAATACCCAGCAGTCAGACGAATCCTTTAAGGAAATTCAGGTGTGGACCAGCGGCGCGTTGATTGAAGACTCGTTGTTCTTTTATGGATTACTTGCGCCACGCAGAGAAAACCATACCTGGGCAAGACAAACAGTCTACAACGACCGTGATCGAGAAGAAGATCGCTGGTTTGCTAAGTTAGATTGGTTTATCAGTGAAGACCACTCTGTGGGTTTTTCAGCGATGAACAACAAACGGACTTGGGATACCACATCCTATGGATATGACTGGGAAACCAATGTAATAGGAGAGCAACGTGGTGTTGCTGCCCCCGGCGAAGACGGCGGCAAAGTATACAGTCTTAATTACAACGGTTATATCAATGACTTTTTCTCAGTCTCTGCTGTATTGGGTCGGGTATCGGAAAATGTCGAAAATGTAGTGGCATCCACAGAGCCTGGTGTGTGGGATGAGCGCGATGGCTTTGTCACGGTGTCGTCTCATACCGCGAGCAGTGTCACAGAAGAAGAGTTTGTGCGCGACCAGTTTAAACTCGACTTTACCTGGGATCTTGAAATGCACTCTGTGTCATTTGGTCTGGATTACAGCAAGATTACGGTTGACTATTATGAAGGTCAAAATGGCTTAGGTGAGGCACAGGGGTGGTGGACTATCTTAACCGCGTCAGAAGACGATATTTCTGGTGCGCCACAAGGCACGGATTACATTGAGCGCCGGGTGCGCACCAGAGAAGTGGATTCTGATTCAACTGCATTGGCATTCTATGTAAATGATAGCTGGCAGGCGACGGATAATCTGGTACTGAATTTGGGCTTCAGATACAGCGAATTTGAAAACACGGTCTCTGATGGGCGTGCTTTCGTTGATATGAAAGATCAGTTTGCACCGCGGCTGCAGGCTATTTATGACTTACATGGTGATGGTAGCGCAAAAATCTTTGCAACTTATGGTCGTTATTTTCAGCCCGTCTCAGTCAATATGAACGTAACACAGGGGTCTTCTTCCATTGAATGGTTTGAGTATTATGCATTGGACGAAGTGGATGCCAATGGGCAACCTGTACTGGGGGCAGATGGCTCTCCAAGCCGAGGGGCACAGTTGCGTGATCGTTACTGGCGTCAACGCGGTATTACGGAACCCGGATTGATTGCTTCATCAAGCCTAAAGCCCATGTACTCAGATGAATTCACTTTGGGCTACCAGCAAGAAGTGTTCGGCGATATGGCGCTTGGTATTCGTGCAATCTACAGGGATTTGGGACGCAGCGTAGAAGATACTGATGTAGGTCCGGTGCTAGCTAAAAAGTTGGCTGAAATGGGAATTACAGACAATGTTGGGCAAAGTTCCTACTATGTGCTGAATAACCCGGGCGAAGCCATTACCATGAGTTACGACTTTGACGGCGATGGCCAGGTTGATGAAATTAGCCTGAGCGCAGAGGAACTGGCGTTACAACAAGCTAAGCGTAAGTATCTGGCGCTGGAGTTTACGCTTGAAGGCAGCATCACAGATCGTTTGAGGATCAACTCATCTTATACCTGGTCCCATAGCTATGGGAACACCGAGGGATTGGTTAAAACCGACAATAACCAGGCGGATCCAGGTTGGACAACGTCTTATGATTATGCCGATTTAATGGATAATGGTTACGGCAATTTGCCTAATGATCACCGCCATGCGTTTAAATTTGCCGGTGCGTATGAACTGACTGACGAGTTGACACTGGGTATGGTTGCTCGTGCCATTTCAGGTCGCCCGACCAATTATTTATCCCTGCATCCCCGAAATGTTGATAGCTGTAAGAACGGCAGCCCCTGGGATGCGTGTGTGAGCCGTGATTACGGTCATGTTAGTCATTATGATGAGAACGGCAGCGCGGCGCCGCGAGGCAGCATTGACACCTTACCTTGGTTGACCAACATCGATTTATCCATGACTTACAACACTGAAATTTCAGGTCATGATTTGATGCTCAAAGCCACAGTATACAACCTGCTGAATAACGATGCTGCGTTGGACATCACTGAAACGAGAACACGAAATAGCTCAGTAGAAGGTCAGGAACTGGAACTCAATCCAGACTATGGTCTGGTGACCCGCCGTCAGGAGGAGCGCTACATTTCCCTGGTTGCTCGTTTTACTTTTTGATCGTTTGTTTCCCTGGTCAGTCGGGCTTCGTGCCCGGCTTTTCTTTATGGAGAAGTGATGAAACTAGATTTTAGACGGTGTCAGATGCCACAACACTGGACACGAGTAACAGCATTGGATATGCACACGGCTGGCGAACCGCTGCGTATTATTACCTCAGGTTTGCCTGAGCCGAAAGGGAATAACATGGTCGACAAACGCTTGTATTGCCTGACGCGCTATGAAGACATGCGCAAAATGCTGATGTTTGAGCCACGCGGACATGCAGATATGTATGGTGCGTTGCTGACTGAACCGCAGCGTACAGACAGCGCCTTTGGTGTCTTGTTTATGCACAATGAGGGGTATTCCACCATGTGTGGTCATGCGGTGATTGCACTGACTGAGCTGGTAAGAACCCAGAGCTCAGAGGCAATGGGTGAGCAACAGTTGAAGATGGATACGCCTGCGGGGCAGATCTGCGCATTTTATTCTGGCGACAAAAAACAGGTGGGATTTTACAACGTTGCGTCTTTCGTTTGTCAGCTGAATGTGCCGGTAACACTGGCCGGAATGCGCACTGTGTACTGTGATATTGCATTTGGTGGTGCTTATTATGCGTATGTCGACGCCGATCAACTCGATCTGGCTCTGAGCCTGCAAAATAGCGAAGAGATCATTTGTCTGGGCAGGAAAATAAAACGCGCATTAGCAGGCAAGGTTCAACTTGAACACCCTGAAGACGTGTCGTTGGGTTTCTTATATGGCGTTGTGTTCTATTCCAATTCACAGGTGAGCGGAGCGCATTGCCATAGCCGTCACGTGTGCATTTTTGCCGATGGCTCGCTGGATCGCAGCCCCACAGGCACAGGTGTAAGCGGCAGAGCCGCATTGCTGGCTGCGCGGGGAGCGCTTGGCTGGGACGAGACTATCCATATTGAAGGGATCCTAGCATCCGGATTTGATGTCAGTATCGATGCGGTTTGTCAGTATGGTGGTCGGGATGCGGTGCGACCAAAAGTGACAGGCGAAGCGTATGTCACCGCGGAACATACATTTTGGCTGGATCCCAACGATCCAATTCAACAAGGGTTTATTCTACGATGAATCAGTATCTACAACGACAAACTCAAATACGCAATTTGCTGAAGTCATCTGGGCACCAGGGCATGGTGGTATTCGGCTACGAAAATATCCGTTACTTGTGCGGGTTTAGCGGGCACGCAGCAACGTTGTTGATCAGCCATGAGCAATGCCAGCTGATCACAGATTACCGCTACTATGAGCGTGCGCAGGCTGAAGCGCAGCAGGCCGAAGTCATATTGAGACACAGAGATACTGAAAGCCTGGGTCACTGCCTGAGTCGCTTATCCGCAGAGCTTAAGGCACTGGCTTTCGATGCTGCACACATTGATGTAGGTCAGTGGCAAGAGATCAGCCGCGAGCTTTCTGGTCGTGTATTAACCCCTTGCACAGGTTTTATTGAGCAATTACGACAAGTGAAAACTGACCAGGAAATTTCCTGCATTCGTCATGCCGCTCAAATCGCTGATCAGGCACTGGCGGACACCTTGCAACTCGTTAAAGAAGGGATCAGTGAGCGCGACTTGGCCCTTGAGCTGGATTATCGTATGCAAAAATTGGGGTCTGAGGGGGTTTCTTTTGACACTATTCTCTTATTTGGCCCTCGCAGCGCTTTGCCTCATGGCAACCCCTCGACACAGAAGCTTCAACATGGTGATTTGATCCTGATAGATTTTGGGGCTGTTGTTGGCGGCTATCGTTCTGATATGACACGCACGTATGTTTACGGTAAACCAAGCGCGGAGCAACGCAGCATATTTGATACGGTGCAAAGCGCCCAGCAGGCAGCATTGGCTAGAGCATGTGCAGGTGAAGATTGTCAGGCTCTCAATGCGGCTGCGCATGCGGTCATGATGAACAGTGATTTTGCTCAGTATGCAGGAGAAGGGCTGGGACATGGTCTCGGACTTTTTCTGCATGAACAGCCCTTCATCAAACCGGGCGTTGATTACCGCCTGGAACCAGGCAATGTGATCACCATTGAGCCCGGGATTTATATTCCGGACGTTGGTGGCGTACGACTGGAAGAAGATATTGTGATCACGCACTCTGGCTATGAGTTGTTGACGCATGCCCCACAAGATTTTGAGTTATAAAGGAAGCACTATGAAAATGATAGAGCGAGCGCAGGTGCAACAGGCGCTGAGTTTTCCCACTTTGATTGCTGCGCTGCAGCGGGGGTTTGCTAGTACGCATACTATGCCCAGGCGCAGCGTCTTCGAGCTGGACGCTCAGGCCACTAATCATGACGCATTTGCTGTGTTGCCAGCATGGAATGACGCAGTGATAGGTGTTAAGGCTTTTACCTACTTCCCGGGTAATGAAGCACATGGCAAAGCCAGTTTGTATTCAAAAATAATGCTGTTTGGTCGTAAGCATGGTGAACCTTTGGCGCTGGTGGATGGCACTCAGGTGACGTTATGGCGCACGGCTGCTGTTTCTGCACTTGCGGCGTCTTATTTAGCCAGAGAAGACGCGAGGCACCTGGTGATGTTTGGTGCAGGGAATCTGGCTCCTTATATGGTGCGTGCCCATCTGGCGGTGAGAAATTACGAGAAAGTGACGCTGGTTGCCCGTAACCCGGACAAAGGAGCAACTCTGAAAGCGACTCTGACACAGGCCTTTCCTGAGGTTAACTTTGTGCTCGGCCAGAGTAATGCTGGGCTAATAGGTTCAGCAGATGTAATTTGTACTGCGACGGGCTGTCACACTCCGCTGTTTGACGGGCGTTGGTTGAGTCCGGGGACGCATATAGATCTGATTGGTAATCATCATAAAGATGCACGAGAGATTGATACCGCGACATTGCTTGCCAGCCGGGTATATGTTGACAGTAAAACCAATGTTCTGAATGAGGCTGGTGAGTTGCTTATCCCAATTGCGGAAGGGGTGTTTAGTGCAGATCAGGTAGCAGGAGAGCTGGCCGACATGGCTCGGAAAAACTGTTTTCTGAGGCTTAATGACAGTGAAATTACGCTGTTTAAGTCAGTTGGTACAGCGCTCAGTGATTTGCTGGCCGCGAAACTGGTGCTGGAGCTAAGCTGAGGTGTGGAAATTTACAAGGAGGAATAAACAACGTTGTCGTATGTGTCCAATCATTGAGCTGGTGGTTGTCAATGATAAACGATTGCTTAATCCGCTGATTTGCCATCAGGCGCATATACTGGTGACCTATCAATACGGTGGACAATCAATGAGCGATACCTTGCTGTATGATCCGATTTTGGTTGAACGATTTAAGTCAGGCCAGCAATGTCAGGTGTTGGCTGACAATCATGGTATTGTGCTGGTTTAACACTTTCAAACACTCTCTCACTGAAAGGTACGCAAAGACTTTATACACTTTACCCGAATAAAATAAACACAGTCAGGGTAAAGATTATGAAAAACTGGATCGCATTCTCTTTGGTCGCCGTATTCGCAAGCGGCTGCGCGCATCACAATAACGTCCGTCCTTCTGCGGATGGTAAGCACTATGTGAACTTGACCGCAGAAACCAGAGAGGCGGCAGGTAAGGAAGCACTGGAACAGGCAAACCATTATTGCGATGAGCAAGAGCGTGGTCACGCTTATATACAAAATGAGGATATTACCTACATGGGGTCAATGCCTGAGCAGGAATATTTGCAAAAGCGTAATATCGCAACAGCAGTGGAAGCAGCCGGCACGGCGATGTGGATTTTGGGTGAAAATGCCGTTGATGATGTGGGTGCAGCTATGAGCATTGGCGGTGGTATTGCAGAAGATTCAATGGGCGAACCTTATCAAATCACGTTAGCATTCAGCTGCAAGTAACACTGTGTCAGAGGTAAAAGCGGGCCTTTGATACTCAGATCTTACTCTGATTTATCACCCGCTCAGGAGCTGGCTGGATTCCAAAGGTTGTTGTTTTTTAGAGCGATTTGGTTAAACTATTAACAAGTCGTTAGTTACTGCACCAGGCACTGGCATGCTCATCCGGATTGCTCCGTTTTCACTTCTGTTGATTATCTTGTTGTGCTGGCAAGGTCTGGTTTATGCTGCCACCGAAGTGCAGGAGCCTGTCAATATCGCCGTTGTGGGCAAAACTAAAAATGACAGCTTTTATCAGCAATCTCATAAAGGCTGCCAGCGCTTTGCCCGGGACCACCCAAATGTGCATTGCATTTACGATGGTGCGGATGATTATCAGGACGTCAGAACACAAGTGTTGATCGTCAAAGAGCTGATCCGAAAGGGCATTGACGGATTACTTATTTCAACCACGGATTCTCAATTCCTTGTCGATGGCGCACTCAAATTGGCAGCAAAACATGCCATCCCCGTTATCACTTTTGACTCCGATCTGCTTTCGAAGCATGCAGCCTACCGACTCGCATATGTAGGTACCAATAATTTTGACTTCGGTAAAGCGCTGGGTGAAGAAGCAAAGCGTTTTAAAATCGAACCACAGCAGTATATATGCCTGCAATCAGGACACCAGACGACACCAAACCTGAACCAACGCATTGCGGGGGTGCGCTATGCATTGTCCGGTCAAAGCACGAAAAGACTGTCGGGTGAAAATGGGTGGATTGAACACTATCGCTGTCCGTTGTTTACGTTTGGCAGACGGGCTGATGCATTGGATCAGCTTGTCACTATGATGAAATATCCCGACCCCCCTATTTTTCTTGCTGTTGCCGGGTTTGCGCAGTTTAATCCTGATTACATCACTCGCATGGCACAGTTCAAATCTCTTATTGCTGATGGGAAGCGGGTGATTATTTCCGCCGATACTGAAAATAGTCAGCTAAAGGCGCTGCAAAGAGGGTTATCAGTGACGAACATCGGACAAAAACCCTTTGAAATGGGGCGTCTCGGTGCTGAGCTTTTGCATCAATTTATTACGCAGGGCAGGGAACCTGCTCAATCTCACTATTTTTTGGATTTTCATTATTGCAATAAGGGAAATTCGGAAACTTGTACGACCAACCATTGATATTTGCCTTAGTGGTACTAAAATAATCGAATAAACATAACCTTAAAAGCTCGGTAGGTAGATGAAGAAGTCTCTGTTATTGTTGCTGTTGTTGTGCAACAACGCGTTTGCCGGGCCCTTACACTTTGTGTCAATCAATTATTTGATTGAGCAGGAAGTGGGCCGTCTGGTTTTACCGGAAATCTATCAAAAGCTGAATGTGTCAATTGTCATTACACCTTATCCGGGAAAGCGTGCACAGCAGCTGGTACGCAGCGGAAAAAGACATGGTGAAATCATGCGCATTTTTAGCTACGGTAACGAAAACCCTCACACCATCCGTGTTCCTACGCCGTATTATATGTTAGAGACGATGGCATTTATTCGCAATGACGGCAAAGTTAACATCCAAAGTGAACAAGACTTAAGGCAGTACCGAATTGCAAAAGTACGTGGTGTAAAACACACCAATAACATCACCGAGGGGATGCCCCGAGTTGAGGACACTGATACCACCATCCAGGCGCTTAACTTGGTATCTAAGGGGTTGGCCGACGTTGCGCTGACCAATCGTATTGATGGTTTGGTGATGCTGGCACAGGCGGGGATTGAAAATGTAATACCGCACCAGCGCAGTTTTCGTGAACTCGCGCTCTACCACTATATCCATAAGGATCAGCAACATTGGGTCGAAGAAGTGGATGCCGTATTACGCGGCATGAAGCAAAGCGGTGAACTGGCAGAGTTAATAAGAAAAGCAGAAAACCAGGTTATCACGCAACACTGTCGGCAAAGCACAACGGCCACTGAACTATGCCGACAGCACATGCTTCAGGAGGAAGACTGAGCTGCGCGATTGGCACGCCACTGGCGTATTTTGTTGCCAAAACTGAGCTTTAGGCGCCAGTAAACAATTATAAGCAAAATGACCAGCCCCGGTAGCTCTAACACTCCTGAGTCGACAAAAGACTGTGGTAGCATCTTGGCGGCACCTTGTGACACAAATGAGCCGACCGATATAAACAAGGCAAAGCACATTCTCCATAAATGACGCATCAATCGCGGTGTGGACGCAAGCCCTTGTGCATACACCAAGCGCATGTCGCCAATAAAAGACAATGCGGCGAGTATTGCAAAAAAGTAGTAGTCATAGGCGCTTATGCCATGTTTTATTTCAGCCTGGCTGGTGCCCGCCTGATTGCTGAAATAAACACAAGCAATCACAATCAGCAGGGAGCATACGGGAAATGTGTAGTCAAACCTTCCCTGTGTATTAGGTGCAGATTTGACGGCCAGCCACCCCGACAGAACTAGGTAGGTTGTAAAGGTGCCAGCGATGGCGGTGATGATCATAGGCTGTAGTATTGCGATCATTGTACCGCTGACAGCCATTATCAGCATGGTATAGACAAACCATGTCCCTGCCGAAGCGTGTAGTGACTTTCCTTTTGCTACGGCGATAGCGGTTGCACCGGCGGCAAAGGCAACACTCCCAGTGATTATGTGCGCTAGCATGGTGAATGTAATCTGTTCCATCTTATGATCCTGTATATTGCGATGTGGTTGAGTTGCACTTTATACTGACTAGTCAAAGACTGTCGTCCGATACTAAAGGTTAGGACATGAATAATAATTATAAGTATTTAATTCATGGAGTTGAGTGGTTTTGTTTGAGGCTGAATTTGCGTTTGTGTACACCTTTTTACTCGGTGCTGTTGGACTGGCTTTAACTGTGTTAACTGGCAGGGCGAGGCGCTGGCATTGTTATCGGGCGCTGGTACTGTTTCTTTTTTCGCTGTTTGTTATTTTGTCGGGTCCGTTTGTCTTTACACACTATCCGTCAGCCCAATATATCTATATCGCAGCTATCGTTCCTGCCTGGTTGCTGCTGTTTCCTTGCTTTTATTTATACACGCAAGCTTTAACATCACCCGTCCCCTGGCAATTTAATCGCGCTAGTATGTGGCATTTTATCCCTGCCAGCGTTTCATGTGTGCTGTCAGCGAGTCTGATGCAATTGCCTGAATCCGAGTTATTTGCCATTTTCTTTGCAGAGGATAACGTCGAGCTAACGGCTGACGCACGTTTTACAGTCTGGCTGATCATTATCTTGATGCTGTTTTGGCCGGTGCAAAGTTTGTTTTATGTGCTAAAGGCCTGGCGCAAGGTGATGAACTACAGGCGTAAGTTGCAAGCGGTATTTTCAAACACCCAGGAGCGCGAACTGAACTGGTTAGTTGTGGTACTAATACTGATGTTATTTACCTGGTGTTGGCTGGCACTGACACTCTTTCAGGATTTAAGTGCGCAACCCACGTTACTGCGTGAAGGGGGCGTCGCGGTGCTGAGTACTATCAGCATCTGGTTTGTGCTGTTTTGGTCATTACGACAAAAACCAGGTTTTGGCAAAATCTATGGTTTCACCGAGCAGCTTGACATGACAGGGGATGAACGCCGCGTTATGGCGACTGCTCGCGTCGATGTAAAATACCAGCACTCAGCACTGGGTGACGAGCAGTCAAAGCGCATTGCGCAGAAGATCCATCGCGCGGTGGTAACGGAGCAACTCTATCTGGAGCCAGACCTGACTCTCTACAGGCTGGCTGAGTCTATCGGTGTGTCAGCCAATTATGTGTCTCAAACCCTGAATCAGACCCTGGGACAGTCGTTTTTTGACTATATCAACAAGGCACGGATTGACGCAGCGATTAAGCTGCTGCTTGCTGATGATAATAAGACAGTACTGGACATTGCTATGGCGGTTGGCTTTAACGCGCGCTCGTCTTTTTATAAGGCATTTAAAACTCATACAGGAATGACACCGGGTGAGTATAAAAAAGGGTAAGTGCGATGAGTTAGATGTGTTTATATTTTAAATTTTGTTGATTTACAGTTAATTTAATTGGTTGCATTAGTTGCTTTCATAAAGTAGCCTAGCTGTAGTCAATAAATGAACAAGGAAAATAAAAAATGAAAGTCAAAATAAATAAATTGAAAAACCTGTCTGGCAATAACCCTTTACCTGCTGATCAGACACCTCAGGTGGCAGGTGGCCAGCGCCAGGACATCACCAACAATAGACAGTGCTTTATTAGTGAACCTTATTGGGGATGCACAGCTGGTGCGTGTCGGGATTAATAGCCGGCAATTGATAGCCTCAGCGTCTTATTACGACGCTGAGGTGTTGGTGTATTAAAGCAGCCACATTGATCTGAAGAATAAAATTGCCTTTCTAATGTAAACCAATGTTTTAGCGTTTAATCAGTAAATCCGGTAGCGGCACGACAATCTTTTGTTTTTTCACTGGCTCGTCGGCCAGAAACCTGCGGATGGTTTGTGTGACCTCTGGTGAGCGCATAAACAGATTGTGGCCTGCGTTCTCTATTATCACCTGTGTAACGCGACTAAAGTGTCTGACAGCCTCGCGCTGGTTTTGCGGGTAAGTGCGCCCATCTAGTGAACCTGAGAGCACTAATGTTGGTACATCAGATACTGGAGGGGCTCTAAACTCATCACCTAAGTTAAGTCTGTCGATCACGCCCTGAAGTTGTGGCATAGGAAAGTTTAGATACGGGCCAAGCAAAGCTGACCTGCTTTGGTGATTCACTTGTTCCAGCCGTTGTTGTGTAATCCCAGATGCGATGTCCATGGCCAATGGCATCAGTCTGAAGTTGATTTGCGCTTCGCTAAAATAACCTCTGTTTGCGATGTGCTGAAGTGGCTCAATGATCCCCATATCCAAAGCCCGGTAAAGTGCCAGCAGGCGTTTCAGGCCTCGATGTGGGTCGGCTATCATCCCAGATGCCAGACGCTGCATATGCCAGCGCTGAAACAGAAAATCTGTTTTCTTTCCTTTATTATCAGAAATATGTAAGGTTATTGGTGCCGTTTCAAGGCGCTTGTGGACTCTTCGGATCAGCCCGGCAACATCCGGGTAGAGAGCTTTGGCTTTTGATTGCGTGTTAATAGCACTCTGAACGCGGGCAAAGTAAGCGTCTGTCTGAGCTGGGAGTTTAACTGTCTGATTGAGCCCCTCGACACTGGCGAGGACCAACTTATCCAGATTGTTAGGCATGGTTTTGGTTGCGGCCAATGCCAGGTGAGTACCATAACTGATCCCCCATAAAGTCAGTTTGTCAGCTTTTAGATGACGTCTCAGGTCATTCAGATCTTGGGCACTTTGCTCTGTCGTATAGCCTTTAATGTCAATTCCCTGCTGTTGCCAGAATGTGGCACACTCAAGCGCAGCGCGTTGGTACAAGTGCGCCACTTCCACATCTGTTTGTTGCTTAGCCGAATGAGTGGAAATGCTCGATTGGCATGCTGGTAGAGCATCGGATTTACCGGTACCACGCTGATCCAGTGCAATCACATCCCCAAATTCACGCAGGGCCATAAACAAAGGAAAACGAAAGTTGGCGTATTCAGCCGTTTTGATGCCAGAACCGCCGGGCCCCCCGGCGAGGTAAACAATAGGGCTGCCAGGTGTTTTAGTGGTGGCAGGAAAGCGTACATAATGAATGTGAATATCCCGGCTGCCAGCCCGGTTACGGTTTTCCGGAACGGTGACAAACCCTGAAAAGGCTGCTACTTGTTGGTTGTCCTGAGTCTTGAAAATAATAGCCTGTTCATTGTCATATGTCAGTAGGGGCAGATCCTGAGCGAAAGCACCTAAGGTCATTATTGTGCTGAGGAATAGCAGTACGGGTATGATGTAGCTGCGAAAGTGCGTGTATCTGAAGTCTTTCATAGTGATATTCTTGTTTGCTAATTGTGCCTCCAGTTAATCTTGTTCCATTCGAATTATCATGCGATATTCTATCAAATGTATTGATTTTAATAGTAATATCGATAAGCGGTTGAATTCAACCGGTCAAAGGTCGAGGTGGGGGAAGTGTGCAGTATTGTGATAACTGGCATTTACGAGTCATATTTTGTACGCTGCTATTATTAGCGTCAGCTAATTCGCTAGCACGAGACTGGGCACACATAAATTATCAACAGATACGTGTCTGTCCGGGTGGTGAAGTAATACCAAATTTTGAAGATGATGCGTGCACAACACAGTCGTTTTTTAGTGCTGACCCACAGGGACGGGCTATCTGGATAGAAGCTTCGCTGCATTTGTCTGAACGCTGGCAAGAAGGCGCTGAACCACTAGCATTTTACTTGTTTGCGAAAGCCTCTAGTAAAGTCTATCTCAATGGCAGGCTATTGGGCACTAATGGTCGTGTTTCACAGGATGGCGAACATGAACTTGCCGGGCGTATGGACACCCGCTTTTATGTGCCCCCGGGTTTGATAAGAACCGGTGAAAACCGGGTGGTCATACATTTGTCTTCCCACCAGAGTATCTTGCGCCTATCTTCTCCTTTACACCTGGCAGCACTGGGCAAGTATCAAAACAGCACTGATTACTTTGGCATTGAGCCGCATATGCAACTCAGTGTGCTATGTATCCTGCTTCTTGGTGGACTTTATTTACTGATGCTGAGGTTAAGCCCTTTGCGGGCTAAGATCCCTTCCGGGTTGATTTGGTTGATTGGTATCGCAGTTGTTCAGCTAGCTGCTGAACAACTGCGTGGCTGGTTCAGTTACCCGTATCCTTTGCATGATGTCAGATTAGTGCTGATCTTAGTTTGTGCCATGACCTTTGGCTTTGGACTACTGGTTTATTTACTGCGCCTGTGTCAGTTCGATACCAAAGTCAAGCTGAGTGTTCTGGCACCCGTTATAGGCCTTACCTCGATGTTGGTATTTTTTAGTCCCGGGTTTGATCTAAAAACGACGCTGGCGGTGAGCATCCCTGCGCTTGCCGGAGTGGGGGTTGCGTGCTGGTATTATTATCGGCATCGTACCGGCAAAGCCTTACTATTTGCTGCTACCTTGGGTGTTTTTGTTATGGCAGCAATGCTGAGTCTGCAGTCGTTTCACAGTCTGCTTTTCTACGTTATGGTAACCTTGTTACTGGGTGTGTTATTGGGGATGCATATTCGCCAACTGGGTGAACTTCAGATACAGACCATGGCTGATCAGCAGGCCATTGCCAAGTTGCAGGTTAAACTTTCCCAACTGAACAAAACGGGCACGCAGCAGTATCTCACGCTGACTTTTGGTAGTGCGGCTGAACGTATTGATGTCGGACAGATATTATGGTGCCGTGCTGCGGGCGATTATGTTGAGTTACACCTGGACGGAGGCAAAGAGCGCTTATATTCGGGAACACTGAAAAGCTTGATTGATAAACTCCCTGGCACATTCATGCAGGTCCACAGATCTTATCTGGTTGATTTGGATAAGGTCAGACGAGTTGCGCTAAATAAGGATAAAATGGAGTCTGGCTATGCGTTTCTTTATCTCAGTGACGGTAATCGCGTGCCCGTCAGTCGGCGTTTGCTAGGTCAGGTGAGGGGAACTATTGAGTGAAATACAGTGTGCTACCAGGCGGTGCTGGTAGCACAGATGTCGAACTAGTCGATTAAATCTTCTACGCCGACGATAACCCAAGGCGCATCGCCTTGTGTCTTTCTTTCCAGGTGCCAAACTTCGTGAATTGGCTCTTCCTGCTTATCGCCAAGGTCACGATATTTACCTTTGAACATGACACTTACTTCCCAGGCGACCGGTGTGGTTTCCGCACGTACCAACTGAGCATCAACAAACATCACTTCGGTTGCTACCTCACCGTGTTGTGCACGGTCCTGTTTAAACTCTTCGACCAGCTCCGGGCTCAGGTATTCGGCCAGGGTCGCAAAGTCACTCTGGTTCCAGGCATTCTGAACTGTGTGATAGTGATCACGTGCGCCTTGCAAGAAGCCATTTACATCAAAATCTGCAGGCAGGTTAAAGGGTACCTGTTCCTGCTGTTGACCAAATCCACCGCTCACTGTGGCCGACTGTGGTTGCTGACGAAATTGTGGCTGCTGGTTTTGCGGTTGCCCACCATTGTTTTGGCCAAAGTTGCCACCACCAAAGTTACCACCTTGCGGCATACCCGCCATATGGGGTTGTTGGCGTTTGGTCATAAAGGATTTGATCACCTTGAACAACACAAAAGCCAGGATGGCAAATAAGATCATTTCCATAAACTGGAAGCCTTCAAAGTCATCGCCCATCATGGCCGCGATCAGGCCTCCGGCAAGTAAGCCACCCAGTACGCCTGCCATGATGCCTTTTTTATTGGACTTAGGTTTAGCGGTATTAGGTGCCAGAGTCTTAGTATCGACTTGTTTTTTTTGTGCTGTGGTGCTGGTTGCGTGGGTTTTACCCGCACTTTTCTTGCTGCCGAACTTTTTCCGTGCTTCTGCACTGAAGCTGGTAGATACCAGAACGGCGATGAGTGTCATTAAAACAACAAACTGTTTCATGGTGTTCCTCTGAGTTTTAGTTCTGAACGCATTGTAGTTAATCAATGCGGTGAAGCGAAGCGATTTCAAGCGCCTACCCCAGTAACACGGCTTTATAAAATAGGTAAGTATATGAAATTTAGAGTTTTTTTGTGATTTTTGATTAGCGTCGAAATATTCTTGCTAACTGTTCGAAAATATCTGTTATAACTGTATTTATTATCAGCTATTTGTTCTCAAAACTTGGGGAAATGATAAAGCCTCAGCACCCATAACCTGCCTGGGGCTGAGGTATTTATCTGCAAGTGGCGCTTACAACCAACGCAGTGATTCTGTCACGGCGGTTTGATACTGCTCCAGTGGGGTATCGAGATTTGCCACTAAAATGGTATCAGCGCGATCTCCGGGTTTGATGCTGCCGCTGAAGCGTTCATCAGCAAAACGTTCATTGCTACTCTTGGCATCATCGCTATCGGTTGGCACGATAAAAACAGTAACCGGTCCATGATCTGACTGGAAGATCAGGTGCAAGCTGCGTTGTCCTTTAAAATTACAAAATGTCGCGTAGGTCACTTTGCCAGGCATAGCTTCAAGCTTGCCACCAAACATTGCCAGTTTCTCGTTAACTTCCTGAAGTTGCACCTCGCGTGTTAAAGCGAGCGCTTCAGCTTCGTAATAGACGTGCTGCAAGGCATGTTCGCCAGCGTGTAATGGCGCATGGACTGCCGTGGCGAAGTACAAGGATACTGCCAGTAAGGCCGAGGCTGCGGTGGCAAGCGGCGCCTTGAAGCGTCGGTACCAGGCTAATTGTTTGACTTCGGCGGTTTGCTGTATCGTGGTATCAGTATCTGCCTGCTGTTTTGCCAGAATCTTCTGAGCTAAATCATCAGGCACAGAAATCTCTAACGCACTATGCAGCGTCGCATCAAAATCTTGCATCTCTTTGACGAGACGCTGTTTGGCCGGATCGGTGTCTGCCTGAGCAACTACATCCTTATCATTGGGATCGGCAAACAAGCGGCGGCGAAATTCGAGTTCATCCATCAGTTTGATGCCCCTTTTGCTGTTTCGGTCACTTGTGTTAAAGCCTCTTTCAATTGGTTTCTGGCACGATATAGCCTGGTCATCACCGTATTCTTGTTGAGTTCCAGGATCTGTGCGATTTCTTCGCCGGAGCAGCCCATCACGACTTGTAATAGCAGTGGTTCACGGTACTCAGATGACAACAAGCTGATCTGTTTTTGGATCATCATTTGCTCAGTCTGTGAGTCGGGAGATGCACTGCTGGTATCAATCAGAGTGTCCTGCTCAACGTCGGCGTAATCAAATTGTTTGCGTTCAAAACGGCGCGCATTCTCACGCCGCAATATGGTTAATAACCAGGATTTGGCGGCGCTATCGTCCTGCAAAGCGTCAAGTGAACGCCAGGCGCGCAAAAAGGTTTCCTGTACCAAATCCTCAGCAATGGTCGGGTCCTGGCACAACCAATAAGCAAAGCGATAAAGCTCCTTGTTGTAGACCTGGACCAGACTTTCGTAACGTTTTTGTTTTGTGGTCATGCTAATAAGACCTTGTCTCTAGCAAAGTTATTTCATCAAACCGAAGAAAAATTAATATAACGGTTCAAGATGCTGTTTTTTAGAGTTTTTAATCTGCTTATGTTGTGCCGCTAAAAGGCGATACAGCAACACCAGATCAACATTCTCCTGCTTGGCACTATAGAGCGCGCCTTGCAACTTTGCAATTTCGTTTTGCAACTCCTGGCTAAGTTGGTGACGCCAGGTATGAAGTTGCACATGGCCTTGAGCATGGGCAAGGGCTTTTAGCCCTTGATAGCAGGCGGCTAAATCAGCAGCTTTAACGGCACGCTTGATCTGCTGCATTGCTTGTGTTTCGTCCGACGTTACTGGTGTCTGTTCGGGTGTCTTCACCTTGGCTGGCTTTGACTGGCGAGTCAGAAACCAAATCACTAAGGTGACGAGCCACACTAGATAGCCCGACGCAAGCAATGCCCAGTCAAGCCAAGTTTTTTCTGCATTCTGGACGACAATCTGCGGCTCGAAGTCGGTATCTGCTTGCCTGGGGGCTTCAATAACGGGGGCCGGTGCAACGGATACCTGGTTTGGATCGGCCTTTACCTCAATCGTGCGGGATGGCAAGGTGGCATATTGCACTTTGTTAATGACGGTATTAAACCAGGGCACTTTGATTTCTGGCAGAGTGTACGTCCCCGGCGTTTGAGGGAGCAGGGCATAGGAGGCGATCAATTGAGAGATCACCCGACCATCACGGGTCATCTGTTTGCGATCAGTCTCATCTGGATAAGTTCTGAAACCATCTACATCAGGCACCTCTATGTCAGGCAGTTGTTCTTTAGTTACACCAAGTGCTGTGAGTGTCAGAGTACGTGTGATTGGTGTGCCAACCACAACAGCTTGATCGCTTGGCTGCCATTCTTCGCTGAGGTTGACCAGTTCGCTGGGTAGCCAGGTGCCTGAGTAGGTGTCGGGGATTGGCTTGACTTCTACCTCAATGCTGTCACCCATCGCCGATACAGCCAGGCGACGGTAGCCCTCGCGTATTTGGCCATTAAAGATGGGCGGCTCAAGTGTAAAGGTACCGCTTTTTTGTGGTTGGACCAGATATTCTCGAGTCACTACCATATAACGACGACCATTGACGATTTCATAGTCTTCACTTTGTTTGCCCAGCTGGGCAATTTGTGCCTCTTGCATTTGTGGCGCACTGAGCTGACCATCAAGCAGATCCTGACCGATATAGAGTTTAACGGTATATAGGGCAGCTTGCTGCACATGTAAAGTGTCTGGCTTGAGGGCTGTTTTAATAAAGAGGTTTTGCTGCGCTTCGCCATCTTGTTCGCGGGCAAGTACTTTGAGTTTGATAGGACGGGACTGTTGGCCTGCTACCTCAAAGCTGGGAATGGTAAATTCGCCTGCTTTGCGCGACAACAGTTGCATTTGCCAACTGGTCGTGCTGCTCATGCTGCCATTGATGATGCTGGTTCTGGAGCTGGTGCTGATTGGGCTGGTGACAAACTGACCACTCAGCGCACTGGTGTCGGGGATCTGGCCCGAGACCTTACCGTTGGCTTCTATGGTCAATGTAAAGTATTCACCGACCAACACCGGGTTTTTATCTACACTGGCGCTGAGTTGGTCTACGGCCCAGGCAGGCATCATTGTAATAAGTAAGATCACGGATCCCAGTAATCGCGTTACCATGATTTTTCGACTCCTCGCGGGTGACGCTGGCGCACCCGTTGTTGTGATTCCAATAACATTTTGTTGCGTAGCAAGATGGCCGGATCGTCCGGTACTTTACGAAGTAACTGATCGAGTTGCTGCGCTTTTTCTTTCTCTTGTGGTGTCAGTGGGCGACTTTGCATCAGTTGCTGTGCGCGCTCCGACTGCTCCTCACCGTCAGCAGCCTGTTGCTGAGCTTGTTGTGCAGACTGAGCGGACTGCTCAGTCTGTTCCTGTTGCTCATTCTGTGCGGCAGATTGCGCCAGTTCAGGCGCATTGTCATTGTCTGATTGTCCAGCGCTATCTGAGTCCGAACTTTGCTGCTCTTGTGCGTCACTGTCAGATTGCTCGCCATTTTGCTGCTCGCTTTGCTGATTACTTTCTTGTTGTTCACCACCTTGTTGTTGCTGCCCGCTTTCCTGCTGCTGGTCGCTTTGTTGCTCATTACCTTGCTGCTGGCCATCTTGCTGTTGTTCGCCATCTTGTTGCTGATCTTTTTGATCGCCAGATTGCTCCTGGTTGTCAGACTGATCGCCATTTTGCTGTTGTGACTCTTGTTGCTGGGCTTTTAGATCTTCAACAAGCTGCTTATTGTCCTGTGCTTGTGTGAAGTCAGGGTCCAGTTGCAAAGCCTGTTCATAGGCCGCAATGGCCTCGTCCAGTTGTCCTGATTTAGCCAGCGCATTGCCATAGTTGTACTGGCCAATGGCTGAAGTCGCGTGTTTAAGTTGTTCCGCTGCCTGCGCGTACTCACCGGCCTTGTATAAAGCGGCCCCTTTTAAAGTGGGATCCTGAGCGCTCTGTGCTTGTTCGAAGTCACCTTGTTGGTAAGACTCCAGTGCCTGTTGGTCCTGATTTTTAAACCAGTTACTCCAGTCTGCACTATACCCGACTTGCGGCTGTATCAGTGCCACAACCAAAATTGCCAGCGTAAGTGGCTGAGAGCGCATTAACCACAGCGCCAGCGGCACTATGATAAATAGCAGGTATTTACCGGCATCCAAATGCCAAAGAGCCTCACCAGGTTGTTCATTGCTGTCCAAGTCTGTCACTTTATTTGGGGCAAATGTTTTGATGTCGCTGTCGCTGTGTGTGTAAGTGGCATAGCGGCCTCCCTGACGTGAGGCGAGGGCTGAAAGGCGCTCAGGGTCGAGTTTAGGGACTACAATTTGCCCGTAGCGATCTTTCAAAAAGCCACCCTCAGGCAGGCCAATTGGTGCACCTTCTAAGGTGCCAATACCATACACATGCAGCGTATAATTTGTGCCATTAAATAAATCTGAAATATCCGCCAGTTCGTCTTGCTCTACCTCATCGCTGATCAGGATAATTTCACCGTCTGCGTAACCTGCCTGATCAAGTAAGATCTTGGCCTGATCCAGGCCTGCCAGCACGTTAGCGCCTTTGCTGGGCATGATTTCAGGACTCAGGCTGGGCACCAGGTTTTCTAGTGTTTTAATATCATCCGTTAATGGCGACACCACAAAGGCATCTCCAGCATAGGCAACCAGTGCAGTATCACCTTCGGTAAATTGACCAATCATATCCAGGGTTTTGAAACGAGCCTGGGTCAGTCGGTTAGGCTGAATATCTGTGGCATACATTGAGTACGACATATCCATGACCAGTACCCGGGCTTGTTTGCTTTTAAAAACGGGTACCGTGTGCTTTTCAAAGCTGGGTCCTGCTGCGGCCAAAATACTGAGTAACAGCAACAAGCTGACCAGCCAGGGTGTACTACTGCCTTGCTTTCGGGGACCATCTTCCAATACGAACTGGGCAAGATGTGGGGCGATCAATTGGCCGTCGTTACTACGATGACGTTTAATCCACTGTATGCCTGTCAGCAGTAGCCAGGGAAGGAGCAACCACAACAAAGCGGGGCGAATAAAAATAAACTCGGTCATAGTGGCTTCACTCGCAATTGTCTGATGGCTTTACTGAGTAACGTCAGGCTCCATAACGCCAGCGCTATCAGTAAGGGGACATAAAAGAGCGACAGTCTGGGTCTGAAGGTTTGGTTCTCATCGGCTATCGGCTCAAGCTTATCGAGCTCCGCATAGATCTGCTGTAGCCCTTTCACATCTTTGGCCCGGAAATACGCACCACCGGTTTCAGAGGCGATGTGTTTGAGGGTATTCTCATCTATGCTGCTGCCAGCCATACCGCCCATGCCAAACAAGCTAAACCCACCCTGGCCATCCGAACCGACACCGACGGTATAGATTTTAATGCCTTCTTCGCGGGCGAGGATCAGCGCTTCTTCTGGTTTTAGATTACCGGCAGTATTCTGGCCATCGGTGAGCAAGATTAAAATACGGCTGCTTTGCTCTTTTTGGTTGAAGCGCTTGACCGATAACCCGATTGCGTCACCAATGGCGGTTGCGCGTCCAACCAGACCTATCTGTGCTTCGAGTAACATCTGGCTGACGGTTTGTAAATCTCGAGTCAAAGGGGTTTGTAAAAAGGCGGTATCGCCAAATAAGATCAGGCCCAGTCGATCTCCCTGACGTTCAACGATGAAGTCAGATAAAACCGCTTTGACCACCGACAGGCGGTCGACATATTTGCCCTGGTAAGCCATATCTTGTTCTGTCATCGAGCCTGACAAGTCAACGGCCAGCATAATATCGCGTCCTTCGTTGGGTAAGGTGATTGGGTCATCAAGCCAGCTGGGGCCGCTCAGTGCCACAACCAGGCATAACCAGATCAATGCTTCTAACACATTAACGCTGCGTTTCGGGCGAGCCATATTTTGTCCGGAGCCGCTTTGTTGCTGATAGCCAGGCATTCGTAAGCGGATCTGAGTTTGTGCAGTGGCTGGCTTAAGGCGTGCAATCAGCCAGGGCAGGGGAAGCAAGAGCAGCGCCAGTGGCCAGTCAAGTTCAAACATTGACGGCCTCCTTGGTTTTGAAGGTTTTAATTGCCGACATCAGCTTAGTGCACGCCAGCGTCGGGTTACTGCTATATAACGAATTGAGGTCCTGCTGGTCGAACTGCTGGCCTGTGAGTTTGTTGAGCAACTTCAGCCACTGCGCTGTAGGCTGAGCTGCGTGCTCATTGCCATAATAGTGCCGGGCCAGACGTTTGAGTATGCCATGTAATGCCAGTGCATCCTGGGCATGTTGTTCACTCAGCTGAATGGCTTCGCGTTTGGCGGCATTATGCTGCCATTTTTTGACAGCCAGCCAGATACTGACGCTCACTATCAATATGACTGCAATGATCACCGCCCAGCTGACAGGGGTAAGTGGCCACCAGTCAACCTGCTCGGGTGGGATCACATCATGAAGCGCGTCTAAGGGGTTCTGCATCATCATTTACCTGGAGATCTGGGTTTCAATTGGCGCTGAGGCACAAAACGTTTGCATGGTCATTCCGGCACGCTGCAAGCGTGCCAGTCTGTTCTGAAAAGCTTGCTCAGCCTGCTCGGCAAACTGGGTTCTGAATTGCTTATCCGCTAACGGTAAAGTCCAACTGCCAGACGCGGAGCTGACTTCTACCGCATCCTTATAAGCCGGTAAGGTGTGCTCAAACGGGTCGCTGATCTGGCAGCCAATCAGTTCACAATGCCGGCTAAGGTGCTCAAGCTGCTTAAAACTGGCTTCATTGAGCTGGCTAAAATCCGAGATCAAATAGATAAGACTGCCGGGCTTGGCCAGGTGTGACAAACGTTTCAGATTATTGTCAAAGCTTGAGGCCTGGTTTTCACCGCGCTGAGCAAGGCTTTGTGCATGGATATCACATAGTTGGTGACAAAATGCCAGCACTCCTTTGTCACGTGCGGTGGGTTTAAGTTCATGGTGACCGTGTTCGCTGAACACGACGCCACGAGTCGATCACCTCGGGCGCACGCAGACCAGGCAACCAGGGCACTCAGGTGGGCAGCCTGAACAGACTTAAGCAACAAGCGACTGCCGAACAGCAACGGGCTGGACAGATCGCAAAAAATAAACACCGGACGCTCCTTTTCTTCCTGATAGAGCTTGGTATGCGCTTCTCCGGTGCGCGCAGTCACTCGCCAGTCTATGGCACGGATATCATCCCCGTACTGATACTGACGTACTTCTGCAAACTCCATTCCCCGGCCTTTATGCGGGGCCAGGTATTGCCCGGCCTGATCGCTGCGAATAGCGCGTTTGGGCTTAAGGTCCAGCAGGCGTGCCTTACTTTTATAGTACAACAGCTCTTTGAGTGTCAGCTCAACACCATTGCTGTGGCTTTGTGTCAGCCAACTAGTGTGATCAACGGATTGCATAGCATGCTTCATAATCGCAACCACTTACGGAACGGGTACCAGTTCCAGAATACGGCTGATCACCTGATCTTTACTGATCCCATCTGCCTGTGCTTCATAGCTCAGAATGATACGGTGACGCAGCACGTTATGCAGGACAGCCTGAATATCATCTGGTGTGACAAAGTCTTGTCCTTGTAACCAGGCATGAGCGCGAGCACATTTATCCAAAGCAATGGTCGCTCGTGGGCTGGCACCATATTCAATCCAGGCGCCCAGCTGCGGGTCCAACTTGGCGGCTTCACGCGTGGCGATGATTAATTGCACCAGATATTGTTCAAGCGGCTCAGCCAGATGCAGTGAAAGTACTTTTTTACGTGCTTCAAACAAGGTTTGTTGTGAAATAGGGGTGAACTGCACGCTTTGTTCAGACAGTGCTTCGCCACGGGTTAAGCGCAGTATCTCCAGCTCAGTGCTGGCTTGCGGGTAATCAATATTGAGATGCAACAGGAAACGGTCAAGTTGCGCTTCTGGTAACGGGTAGGTCCCTTCCTGTTCCAGCGGGTTTTGTGTTGCCATTACCATGAAAAGCTCGGGCAGTGGATAGGTTGTTTTGCCTACCGTGATCTGCCTCTCCGCCATGGCTTCGAGCAGCGCAGACTGCACTTTGGCCGGCGCACGGTTAATTTCGTCCGCGAGGATCAGGTGGTGAAACAGGGGGCCTTTTTCAAACACAAACTCGCTGGTTTGCTGGCGATAGATGTCGGTACCGGTAATATCGGCAGGCAACAAGTCCGGGGTAAACTGAACGCGCTGAAAGCTTCCTTCAATGCCCTTTGCCAGGGCGTTTACGGCACGGGTTTTAGCCAGTCCCGGCGGGCCTTCAACCAGTAAGTGGCCATCTGCCAGTAAGGCGATTAATAGCGCTTCTGTCAGTGCGCTCTGACCTAAGATTTGCGAGTCGAGGTAGTTTTTCAGTTCACTAAATGCGTTTACTGCCATGGTGCTTTGTCCTTGTTGTGACAAATTTTTTGCTTATTTATAAGGATTGAGGCGCAAAACTCAAGGTTTTGCGGGCGTTTTTTTGTAACTTGATTAGACACTGAATTGGGTAAAAGTTCATAAATCTTCATTTATTTTTCAGTGACTTTTTGAATTGAACAAAAATCAGACTAGATTTAAAAGCGGCAATTGGATAGGCCCTGTGAGTCGTGCTTGAATTACAAGATTTTCTAATTAGCTATTGGCATTAAGGATTCGGTTGTTTAGAATCAAGCGACAATAACAGGTCAGACCTGTCAGCGGGAGAGCAAAATTCATGTCTGAACAAAACATTCTAAAAACAACAACAGGGGATCGCATTGCCATTGTTTCTGGTTTGCGTACACCCTTTGCGAAACAGGCCACGGCCTATCACCATGTACCAGCACTGGACCTGGGTAAGGTCGTCGTCAATGAAATGCTGGAACGTCTGAATATCGATAAAACAGAGATAGATCAGCTGGTCTTTGGTCAGGTGGTGCAAATGCCTGAAGCACCTAACATCGCGCGTGAAATCGTGCTGGGCACAGGCATGCCTGTGTCAGTCGATGCTTATTCAGTTTCACGTGCTTGTGCCACCAGTTTCCAGGCTGTGGCGAATGTTGCGGAATCTATTATTGCAGGTCATACGGCTGTCGGCATTGCCGGCGGTGCAGATTCATCGTCGGTTTTACCGATCGGTGTGAGCAAAAAGCTGGCAGGCAGCCTGGTTGATCTCAATAAGGCGCGTACTTTGTCACAGCGTCTGAAAATTTTCTCAAAGCTGAGACTGAAAGACCTGATGCCGGTGCCTCCTGCGGTTGCAGAGTACTCAACGGGCTTGTCTATGGGCCAGACTGCTGAGCAAATGGCCAAAACCCATGCAATCAGCCGTGCTGATCAGGACGCGCTGGCGCACCGTTCACACACCTTGGCTGCCAAGGCCTGGGATGATGGCTTGTTAAAAGATGAAGTCATGGCAGCGCACGTTGAACCATACAAAGGCTTTATTGAAAAAGACAACAACATTCGTGCGAACTCGTCACTGGAAGGCTATGCGAAATTACGCCCGGTTTTTGACCGTAAGCACGGCTCTGTGACGGCGGCAAACGCGACACCACTGACTGATGGTGCGGCTGCGGTACTGATGATGAGTGAAAGCAAAGCCAAAGCACTGGGTTACGAAATTCTGGGTTATGTACGCAACTATGCATTTACCGCTATCGGTGTGCACGAAGACATGTTGATGGGTCCGGCTCACTCCACGCCACTGGCACTGGAGCGCGCTGGTCTTACTCTGCAAGACCTGGATTTAATTGAAATGCACGAAGCGTTTGCGGCGCAAACCCTGGCTAACATGAAGATGTTTGCCTCTGATAAGTTTGCTCAGGAGAAGCTGGGTCGCAGCAAAGCGCTGGGTGAAATCGATATGGATAAATTCAACGTAAACGGTGGTTCTTTGGCCTATGGTCACCCGTTTGCGGCAACAGGCGCGCGTTTGATCACGCAAACCCTGAATGAACTGAAACGTCGCGGCGGTGGACTTGCGCTGACTACCGCTTGTGCGGCTGGTGGTCTGGGTGCTGCCTTTGTATTGGAGAGTGCATAATGTCAGTATTTAGTTATGAATTAAACAGCCACCGCGTGGCCATCGTCACCATCGATGTGCCGGGCGAGAAGATGAACACGCTGCGCGACAGCTTTGCCGATGAGCTGTTGACTATTCTGGAGCAGGGCCGCAATGATGATGTGACTGGCATGGTGTTTGTCAGCGGTAAAGACGATAACTTCATCGCCGGTGCCGACATCAAGATGTTGGATCAGGCAAAAACGCGCGAAGATGCGCTGCGCTTATCCGAAATGTGTCAGCAAGCGTTTTTTAAAATGCAGAAACTACCATTCCCAACTGTCGCTGCCATTCATGGTGCGGCCCTTGGTGGTGGCCTTGAATTTGCACTGGCATGTGATTATCGCGTATGTAGCGACGATGACAAAACCAAGCTGGGTCTGCCAGAAGTACAGTTGGGCCTGTTACCGGGCGGTGGTGGTACACAACGCCTGTCTAAACTGGTTGGTATCCAAAAAGCGCTGGAGTGGATGCTCACAGGTAAGCAAGTGCGTGCCAAGCAGGCTAAAAAGGCCGGTCTGGTAGATGACAGTGTACCACACAGCATCTTGCTGGACGTGGCCATTAAACTGGCCCGGGGTAGCAAGCCTAAAGCACGTAAGCCTAAGCTGGACAAACTGAGTCAGCTGCTGGAATCAAATCCGTTTGGTCGCAACATCATCTTCAAAAAAGCGCAAGAAAATGTTGAGAAGAAAACCGGTGGCCACTATCCGGCGCCGCTGGCTATCATCAAGGCGGTCCGTGCATCGGTTGAGTTAGGCGAATTGAAAGCCTATAAAACAGAAGCCGAAGGCTTTGCCGATTTAGTAATGACAGAAGTATCTCAGTCATTACGTGGCATTTTCTTTGCCACCACCGAAATGAAAAAAGAATGGCAAAGTGACGATGCGCCTAAAATCAATCGTGCGGCAGTGCTTGGTGGTGGTCTGATGGGCGGCGGTATTGCCCATGTCAGCGCAGTGAAAGCTGGCGTGCCGGTACGAATTAAAGATGTGGCACATCAGGGGATCAGCAATGCCCTGAGTTACAGTTACAAGATCCTGTCGAAAAAGCAGAAAAAACGTATCTTGTCCAAAGCTGAGTTACAGCTGGCGATGAACCGCATCACAGGCACAACCGATTACACTGGCATGCGTCATACCGATATCGTCATTGAAGCAGTATTTGAAGACCTGGCACTGAAGCAAAGCATGGTCGCGGATATTGAACGTGAATGTACTGAGCAAACGATTTTTGCCAGCAACACTTCGTCATTGCCGATTGCCCAGATCGCTGAAAACGCAGCGCGTCCTGAAAATGTCATTGGTCTGCATTACTTCTCTCCGGTAGAAAAGATGCCATTGGTTGAGATCATTCCGCATGAAGGGACCTCAGAAGAGACTATCGCACGTACAGTTAACTTTGCTCGCAAGCAAGGTAAGACGCCCATCGTGGTAAAAGATAAAGCGGGTTTTTACGTTAACCGCATCCTCGCGCCTTATGTGAATGAAGCGGCGAACTTGCTGCTGGCGGGTGAGCCGATTGAGAAAATTGATCAGGCTCTGGTTGAGTTTGGCTTCCCGGTTGGGCCTTTGGCATTGCTGGATGAAGTGGGCGTAGACATTGGTTCAAAAATTGCGCCAATCCTGGAAAAAGAGCTGGGTGATCGTTTCAAAGCGCCTGATGCATTTGCTCGCATGATTGATAGTAAACGTCTGGGCCGCAAAACCGGAAAAGGCTTTTACAAATACGAAAGCAAAGGCAAAAAAGTGGATGAGTCTGTCTACGATTTGCTGGGTATTACACCGGCTCCGCGTCTCAACAAGCAAGAAATTGCCAGCCGCTGTGTTGCACAGATGCTAAATGAGGCGGCTCGTTGTCTGGACGAGGGCATTATTGCCAGCGCCCGAGATGGCGACATTGGTGCCATTTTTGGTATTGGCTTCCCACCATTTTTGGGCGGACCATTTAGCTACATGGACAAGCGCGGCCTGAACAAGGTGTGTTCTGAGCTCTCTACCTATGCAACCGACAATGCGGTGTTTACACCTGCAGAGCCGCTTTTGGCAAAGGCTGAAGCAGGCGAAGCCTACTATAGTTAACTCCTTGTCTGAGCATGTAAAAAAGCCGCATTTATGCGGCTTTTTTATTTTCGGCTAAAATAAGGGGATAATTGTCGTCACCTTGTTTGCTCATCTTGCAATGGTAATTGCAGGTGATGGTGCGCGTCAGTGGCCCGGGGACAAGGCATGCACAGCAGGTACTTTTTCACTTTTATCGCTACACTTGTTAGCGCGACGGTGTTCGCGAACGTGGTCATGTTGTACATCAGCGATGATGCCAGCGCTGTGATCACACGCTTTGAGCAGCACTGGCAGCAGCAGGCCGACATTATTTTGCGAGAAGCACAGCTGCTCGATGAACTGGAACGTCAACTGAGTGACAATGACCCTGAACATCAGGTCAGAGATTATTTGTCTGAGCAGCGAGCGTATAGTATCAATACAGATGCTGATGTCGCTCTGCACATAGTGATGATGATTGCTGAGCTGGACTTGAGTGATGCTGAACGAGAGGCGCTTGATGAAGTACAACGCATTCTGAGTGAGCCTCGACAATCAATCCCAGACAAGTCCTTGGACACCGCACCTTTCAAGTTATCTGAAAACCCCTCATCACCGCGCCATCGCCGGCTGGACATTGCCCTCCAGTCATTACGATTAGGTATGGAAGCGAGAATTGAGGAGACCAAGCGACAGCATCAGGTGGCCCTGAATAGTATTATAAATAAGGGCTCTGTTGAAGCCTGGTTGCTGTTGTCTTTGGTTGTGATACTTGCCTGTGCAGGTGCTGTGGTGTTACGTGGCCAGCTTAGGACCATTGAGGAGCGGGCGTGCTTGTTTGATGCAATCCCGGATGCGCTGCTTTATTGTGAGTATAGTGGCAAGATCACCCGGGTTAATCATTCGTGCACCGAATTGTTTGGCTACTCTGTTCAGGAGCTACTGCGCATGTCGGTAGAGGATCTGATCCCTGCGCGATTTCGTGATTTGCACAGCAAAGAGCGGCGCAATTTTACGGGTCGGGCACAAATGCGTCGCAAAGGGCAAAATGGTTTAAATATTATCGGTGTGCATAAGTGTGGTGATGAAATACCCCTGGACATTGCCATTGCCCGAACGGCATTGGGAAAAGAGACCTACTTTGTGGCGGTGATCCGCGACCTTCGTCACGAGTTACAACTGCAAAAAAAAGCAGAAGTCGATTTTTTAACTCAAGTCTTTAATCGAGGTCAGATAGAGCAAATTCTGAATGACGAGCTGAGTCGGGCGAGGCGCTATCAGCGTCCTTTGTCAGTCATGATAGTCGACATAGATAACTTTAAGATATTGAACGATACGCTGGGCCACCAGGCCGGTGATCGCGCTCTAACCGAGCTAAGTCGTTTTTTGGTTTGCTCAGTGCGCCCCAGTGACGGATTGGGTCGTTGGGGAGGTGACGAATTTGTGCTGGTTTGTCCGGAAATTGATGCACAAGAAGCCTTGCAAATGGCACAACGTCTGGTGCGGGCATATTGCGAACAAAACCAGCATGGGCTGAGTTTAAGTATCGGCGTTACGAGTTGCACACAAGTGAGCGAAAAATCGGATTTAGCAAAATTGATTGGGGAGGCAGATCAGGCTTTGTATCAGGCTAAGTCACAAGGTCGTAGCAGAGCGGTGTTATTTGCTGCGGATCAGCACTGACTTTTTACTTTAGCACCAAAAATCCGTACAATCTGCGGCCATTAACCAACCTGAGGACCACCTGCGAGTTGTATGCACCACATTGACGATCTGATCTCGATATTTAATGCCTTATTCTATCCAAAGTACAATACCAAGCTGGTGTCAGGCACAGATGAGCCAATCTATCTGCCAGCAGATACGCAGTGTGATTATCACCGTATTGTATTTGCGCATGGCTTTTATGCCAGTGCCTTGCATGAAGTTGCTCATTGGCTGGTTGCGGGTAAAGCGCGCAGGGCGCAGGAAGATTATGGTTACTGGTACTGTCCTGATGGACGCAGTAAAGATCAGCAACTGGCATTTGAGCAGGTAGAAGTTAAACCTCAGGCTATCGAGTGGGCCCTGAGCACCGCTGCGGGGTTTGCATTTAACGTCTCCGTTGACAATTTAAATGGTGAGCCCACTTGCCGTTTTGCTTTTCAAAAACGTGTTCATGCACAGGTGACGGAGATGGTCACAGCCGGCTTCAACGTTCGCACTCAGGCTTTACTCAAAGCGTTATCTCAGTTTTACTCGACCCCCTGGCCACTCAGTGCTGGCCAGTTTGAATGGCATTGTCCACAGGAGTTTGCAGATGCAGTTTAAACTAGGATTGATAGTCAACCCGGTTGCCGGGTTGGGCGGCGCAGTGGCGTTGAAAGGCAGTGATGGTAGCGACACCGCTGAACTTGCCCGCTCCATGGGTGCTGAGCCAAAAGCACATAGCCGTACGGCACAGGCGCTGGCTTTGTTACACCCCTACCGGGATGTGCTGGAGGTCTATACCGTCAGTGGTGAAATGGGGGAGGAGCTTGCCAAAGAGCACGGTTTTACCACCCGGGTAGTCATGACTTGTGGTACG
Source organism: Pseudoalteromonas sp. PPB1 (assembly GCF_015356275.1). Lineage (NCBI taxonomy): Bacteria > Pseudomonadati > Pseudomonadota > Gammaproteobacteria > Alteromonadales > Pseudoalteromonadaceae > Pseudoalteromonas > Pseudoalteromonas sp. PPB1. The sequence goes on from NZ_JACEQV010000018.1 coordinate 45,071, forward strand.
CCATCGACCCCTGAGGACACTGAGCAGGCCGCCAGGTTACTTGCCGAAGCGAAAGTAGACTTGTTGCTGTTTGCTGGTGGAGATGGGACCGCACGAAATATCTGCTCTGCGATCGGGAGCGAGGCCCCCGTGCTGGGGGTTCCTGCTGGCTGCAAAATCCACAGTGGCGTTTATGCCATTACGCCGAAAGCGGCGGGACGGGTCGTTGAAATGCTCATCAAAGGTGAATTGGTCACCATAGACGATGCCGATGTGATGGACATAGATGAAAATGCATTCAGAGCCGGAACGGTGCGCGCCAAGCGTTATGGTGAAATGCAGGTACCCAGTGAATTGCGTTACGTACAAAGCGTAAAAAATGGCGGTAAAGAAAGCGACGAACTAGTGCTGGCCGATATCGCTGCGTATGTGATTTCAGAGATGGAAGAAGACGAGCAATATATCATGGGCTCAGGCTCAACCGTAGCGGCGATTATGGAAGAGCTGGGGCTTGATAATACCCTGCTCGGAGTAGATTTGATCCGCGATCATACTTTGCTAGGGAGCGACCTGACCGCACAACAGTTGCTGGATAATGTCGGGCAGGCACCCACTAAGCTGGTCATTACCTTAATTGGCGGACAAGGGCATATTTTTGGCCGGGGTAATCAGCAGTTAAGCCCGGCGCTGATCCGCCAGATCGGCAAAGATAATATCATCGTGGTTGCGACTAAAAGTAAGTTGCAGGCACTCAATGGTCGCCCTTTGATAGCGGATACGGGCGATCAGGACTTAGATAACGAACTGAGTGGCTACATCAAAGTAGTAACAGGTTATAATGACCATGTAATGTATGCCGTCGGGCATCAGGATTTAATTTAGGAGACAGAATGTCACTTCAAGCGTATATAGAAGCTGCACAGCAGTTTTTTGATGAATTAGTAGAAAGAGCAAGCGATGACGAACTGTTTGCTGGTGGCTACTTACGCGGTCATTTTGACCTGGCAGTTGGATATGCTCAGGTTGAGGAACTGACGTTATCAGTCGATGAGCTGAATGCCAAAGTTGAATCCAGCCTGGTGAAAGCTTACCGCGACGGTGAGCTTAACGAGGAAGATAAGCATCACGTGGTAACCATCTGGGAGCGACTTAAGCAGTTAGGTGCTTAATTTACCCAAATAAAAAGGCGGTTGATACCGCCTTTTGTCATTTACAGTACCCAGCGCCACACCACAAATAACACTGCAAACGCAATCAAATAGGTAAGACCCGTCCAGGTCAATATTTGCACCAGCTTACTTTGCTGTGCAAACAGTTCTTTGCGGATCAGCGAGAAATTAAGCCAGGCAAAAAATGGCGTGGTTAAAAACGCCAGTGTCATGGCAAACATCAGCATGTCTTTGAGATTAGCCTTAAAAAACAGCACCAGCACCATACCGAATATGGCTTGCAGGGCAATAAACAATGACAGGCTGGCTTTGTTTTTATGTGGTTTGATCAGTTTCACAGCATCATCCAGGGTTCTGGCATAGCCATCCAGTACCGTGATGGTGGTGCCAAACATACATAAAAAGGCAATCGTGGCTATCAACCAGCGCGCCCACTCGCCCAGTGTTAGTGCATACATATCTATCAGCTGTTTAGAAAAAGCGACGCCTGCGAGTTCGATTTTTTGACTCTGGCCATACTGTAGTAGCACACCCAGTGAAAAGAATACCACGGCCAGGAACAGCGTCAGAAAGTAGCCAAGGTTAAAATCAAACAAGCCCTGTGCTTTACTGAGCGATTGAGTGCGAGTTTTGGCTTTGAGCCAGAGCGAATTGATGGCTGAGATTTCAATGGGGGCTGGCATCCAGCCCATCAGGGCCACCATAAATCCCAGTAGTGCAAGCGAGTAGGGGGACGGTGCCGGTTGCGGTGACGGGTGGGCCTGACCCTGTGACACTGCGACCAACAAGGCTGCCAGTGTGGTAAAGCACAAGATGGCCATGATCCCCTTGCTGGCTTTGTCGAGCAGTTTATAGTGACCAAACAATAAGATCCCAAGGCAGATAAATAGTAAGGCATAGCATAAAGTGGTCAACGAGATAGACCAGGGTAACGCATATTGGAGCAGTGCAGCCGTGAGCAACAGTACCCCCGCCGTGTTCACAACTGCAGCGATGACATTGAGCACCACAAACAGATAGAACAAAGCCCGGTTTTTATTGTGATAGCCCGTGACCAGGCTGTTACCGCTATGCAGTGTGTATTCCACCCCAAAACGGAAAAAGGGGTACTTGAGTAGGTTAACCGCAACCACTAACCATAATAGTTGCCAGCCAAATAAGGCGCCAGCCTGGGTGGCGGCGACCAGATGAGAGCCTCCGACTGCGGCGGTGGCCATGAGGATCCCGGGGCCCAGGTTCCTGAGTTTAGCAAACATTGATTCCAACACGACGTTCCATGATTTTTGCCACTCATGTTAACGATTTGAAAGCATTTGCCAAGTGGAAAATGACTGGGCTAATGAGGTTGGGAGATCAAAAGCCCTGTCAGGACGTGTAATTGAGCTAACTGGTGAAGTATTCTTCGGTATCGTCTTTGAGGTCCTGGTAGTCGTCTTCATCCAGGTTAAGTGCATCAAGCACGCTTTGTTTCATCAGTGGCCAGTCTGGCGCCGCGACAAAGCGCTTGTTGGTGTGAACCAGATTCTCTGCCATTTTCAATGTTGAGAAGGTCAGCATTTCTTCATCGCTACGTTTTTCCTGAAGATAGGTAATGTCGTGATGGCGCAGAATAAGCTGACAAATGGGCTTGGGCAAATTCCAACTGTTTGCCAGGTAATAACCAATCACAGCATGGTTGGTCTGGTAGCGGGCTTCTTCGAACTCAACCAGCAAGGTATCGTAATTTCTGTTTGCGGCGCCCAATACCTCGACATAATCCGGGTAATTGAACGCCATGGCGGGAATACCTGCATCATGGAACAGGCCGAGCATGTACAGGTTTTCGACCGGTACTTTACTTTTTATCTTATTGCCAATCAGTGTCGCCACATCGGCAATTTCTTGAGCACTGTCCCAAAAACGCTCCAGCTTGATGCAGCACTTGGATTGATCAAAGGCTTGTTTGAGCAAATAGCCCGTCACCAGCATGGTAATACTGTTGAGTCCCAGAAACATCACAGCCTGGCGAATGTCCGTAATGGTACGTGAAAAGCCATAGCTGGAGGAGTTAATTACTTTTAATACTGCGGCGGAGGTCGCTACATCTGTTGCTATCAGCGCTGCAATTTCGCCTAGCTCAGGTTCGGGTTGTTGCAGTACCTGATGCAAACTTTGCAACAGCTCGGGCTTTGCTGGCAGGCAAAACCCATGATTCATATCCTTAAGCACGGCGTTGTCTATTTCGATCATAGCGGTCTCGTTGAGAAAAATACTGAAAACACGATCAGCCAGCCCAGAGTCTGGCTGGTTTTTCAAGTATAGTAGCTGAGTTGAATTACGCATTCTTTGCGATAACGCAAAATAACGCATAAATAATACCCACGTAATGGATTAAGGAACAAATGAATTGGCATTGTTACGGTTGTTAAGTTAAAGTTGGCTAATTTTCTTTTTAGGGATTAACTATGGAACAAGCGAAAAACGCGAATAACGACACCAGTTTCGTTATGCGATTCCTCAACAACATTGAAAGGGTGGGCAATAAGCTGCCAGATCCTGCCATGATCTTCCTCGGTGCCATGCTGCTGATTTGGCTACTGTCCTGGATGCTGTCAGGCGTCAGTTTTGATGCCATCGATCCACGCACCGGAGAGGCGATTGTTGTTCATAACCTGCTTAGCGGCGATTCTCTGGCTGGCTTTTTGGCCTCAATGGTTAAAACCTTTACTGGCTTTGCGCCTCTGGGCGTAGTTTTGGTTGCTATGCTGGGCGTCGGTGTGGCCGAGCACTCAGGCTATATTAATGCCGGTCTTAAGCTGATGTTGAAGCGCACGCCTCAGGCCCTGCTAACTCCCTCTATCATTTTGATCGCAATCGTAAGCCACACAGCGACCGACGCAGGGTATGTGTTGGTAATTCCATTGGCGGGTGTGATTTTCTATGCCATGGGCCGTCACCCGCTGGCAGGTATTGCAGCGGCATTTGCCGGGGTAAGTGGTGGCTTTAGTGCGAACTTTATTCCGTCAGGTATTGATCCGCTATTGCAGAGCTTCACTCAAAGCGCAGCCCAAATCATCGATCCTGAAATATCGGTCAACCCGCTGAATAACTGGTTCTTCACGTCGGCGTCGAGCATCTTTATTATTCTGCTTGGTTGGTACATTACTGATAAAATTATTGAGCCGCGTCTGGCATCGACCAAAGTCGACGGTGATACTGATGATCTGCCTGAGTTTAACGAAGTAACCGGCAAAGAGCGTTCGGCATTTTACGCGGCGTCTGCTGTCATGCTGGCTGGTATTGGTTTGCTCATCTATGCGGCCAGTGGTGAAGACTCGGCGCTGCGCAGTGAAAGTGGTGCATTGACCGATTTTAGTGCGCCGTTGATGCAGTCCATTGTACCGCTGATTTTCTTACTGTTCTGGATCCCGGGCGCCGTATTTGGTTTTATGGTCGGTACTTTTAAGTCATCAAAAGACATGATAGATGCAATGAGTAAGTCGATGAACTCAATGTCTTATTATATCGTCATGGCGTTCTTCTGTGCGCTGTTTATTGCGGCATTTAGCCAGTCTAATTTGGGGGCATTATTGGCCATCGAAGGCGCAGAAGTATTAAAGGCAATGGCACTGCCAAGCTCTGTGACTGTGATTGGGATTATCTTCCTGACTGCTTTTGTGAACCTGTTTGTTGGTTCAAGTTCAGCGAAATGGGCACTATTAGGCCCAATCTTTGTGCCTATGTTGATGCAACTGGGTATTTCACCAGATCTGTCTCAGGCGGCGTATCGTGTTGGTGATTCCAGTTCAAACATCATTACGCCATTGATGCCTTACTTCCCGCTGGTGGTGGTTTACTGTCAGAAGTATGTGAAAGACACCGGAATTGGTACATTGCTGGCACTGATGTTGCCGTACTCTATTGCTTTCCTGATTGGCTGGAGCTTATTCCTGCTGGCATACTGGGGCCTGAGCATTCCTCTGGGTTTACAGTCTAGCTATATTTATCCGGCAGGTTAATCTGCTGAACTATGGACGGGGCTCCTATGCCCCATCCTGTTTCTCTCTCAAGCAACTGTTCACGCCCGCTTTCAAAGACATCGAGTCAAAATTTCAGCCTTTCACAGACATCTTTTTACATTCATTCTGACAAAGTAGTGGGTTACTGATAGCAATAAAGAAAAAAGCCGACTTCTGTCGGCTATATGGATCTGCTATTGGTTGGGCCAAAAGCACCAAGGGAAATCTTACTGCCTCCGTGCAGTAAATACTCAAGGGAGGTTGAAAATCCAAGTAACCAATAAGAGTACATACCGGTTAAAAGCAGGCGCATCATACCCCTGTTAGATGACTAAATTATGACAAACTGTGCTGGCCTTTTGGTTTTATTTCGTTTCTGAGGTGAGACTGCTTGAGGTAATGAAAAGTTGAACGCCTTGTACATCAATAGAGAAAAGTACTTGAATAGATTAGAATAGTTACAGACAAAGGCCCTACAGGGTCAAATGATGAGGAAGGTGAGATGTTACGAGTGACGCTTGAGCAGTGGCGTATGTTTCGCGCTGTTGTGGAGTATGGCGGATTTAATCAAGCGGCCAAGGCTATTCATAAGAGTCAGTCGAGCATACATACGGCAGTACAGAAAATAGAAACTGCGTTATCGGTTAAGCTATTTCAGGTGGAAGGCCGCAAAACGCACTTGACGGAAGCTGGCGACATGATGTTACGCCGCGCCAATTATTTGCTCGACGAAGCCGAGAAAGTCGAAGCGGTTGGCCAGACTCTGGCAAAAGGGGTTGAGAGCCACCTGCGTATTGCCGTCGATGAAATCTTTCCTCAGTCATTGCTCTACAAAGTGCTGGAGACAACTTCTCAGGCCTATCCATTGCTTCGCATTGAATTGGTTGAGTCTATTCTGTCAGGGTCGTTTGAGGCGCTTCAGAACGCCAAGGTGGATATTGCTATCTCGCCTATGGTGCTGACAGATGGATTCAGTGAACAGTTATGTCAGGTGGAGTTTGTGGCTGTCGCGCACCCGGATCACAAGTTGCATCAGCTCGACCGTGAGCTGACGCTGGAGGACCTCAAATCATTCCGGCAAATCGTAGTCAGAGATTCTGCGCTGGGTAAGGGGACAGACAGCGGCTGGTTGGGAGCTGATCAGCGCTGGACCGTAAGTCATTTGCGCACTATGGTGGATATGGTGACTCAAGGGCTGGGTTTTGCCTGGTTGCCCTACAGTGCCATTGCAATGCAGCTCAGCACGGGCGCGTTACAACCACTACCCTTGACCCACAATCGCACACGTCAGGCTCAGCTCAACCTGATTTTTAAAGATGGAGATACGCTCGGCCCGGCTGCCAGGGCGTTTCTAGGTGAGCTGAGATATCAATGTATGGCGCTGGAAGACCGACAAAGCAATTAAGTGGCAGAGGCTTCGTGTGTGTTCGCCAGCACTTGTTCAACAGCCACAGGGCGGCTAAACCAGTAGCCCTGAAACTCTTTAACCCCTAGTTCGAGCAGTTTATTCAGCTGCTCCTGAGTTTCCACGCCTTCTGCCAGTGCCGCAATACCGAGGTTATCACACATGGTCAGGATCCCCAGCAACAGCGCCTGCTGTTTTTGATCTGAAGTGATCTGGGTGACCAAAGAGCGGTCCAGTTTAAGTCGCTTAATGGGAGAAGCCAGTACCCGCGCAATATTGGAATATCCTATCCCGAAATCATCAATACTCAGGCTGAACCCCATTTTATCGAGGGCCTCCATGATCTGATTGTGATCATCGGCAAAACTATACTCGGTGAGCTCAAATTCAAACATGCGCGGATTCAGGCCATAGCTATGCACTATGGCCAGTGTGTTGCGGGCAAACTGCTCGCAGGCAATATCCCGGGAGCTGATATTGATGGCGATAGGCACATGAATATCCGGGTGGCTTTGCAAGGTGTGACACACTTTGTGCAGAATGCGTTGTGTCAGGTGATTAACCAGGCCAAATTCCTCAGCAATGGGTACAAACTCCCCGGGAGATACCCAGCCCAGCAAAGGGCTATGCCAGCGGGCCAGGGCTTCATAGCCAATCACTGAGTGGGTGTTATCGTGTTTGCTTTGTAAAACTATTTGTAACTCGTCATGTTCCAGTGCTTTTTCAAGCAGCAGGGCCATTTCGTGACGCGCCAGTGTCTGGCGTCGTGTTCCGTGGTCAAAGATGGCCAGGTCATCGCCTGCACCACGCAATTCACAGGCTTGCTGTGCATTTTTCAGCAGGCGTTCCGGGATATAACCATGTTCCGGATAGGTAGCAATGCCTACTGCATAACGGGCGTGGAATTGATGCTGACCCAGTTTGAGCCAGAAATCTAGATGTTGATGCCAGCGTTGTGCCACTTCCAGCACGGGTGCATCGGGCTCGATAATAATAGCCAGTCTTCCGGCACCAATATAGGCAATCTGATCGAGCAAACTGGGGTCGTGCTCAGCTACCTGATTAATGTGGCCATATAAGTGTTTGTGCAGCTCACCATCAATCAGGTAATCCAGTACATGTTTATTGAGGTTTTCAGCAATTAGCAGAGCAAATGGCTGACCGCGATCAATGTGCACCTGTAATTGCTCGGTAAGCCAGGTTTTGTTCGGTAAGTTGGTCCGCGCATCAAAATATTTGGCTTGCTGGTGGGCGACGTCCAGCGCCAGCAGATCCTGCTGAAGCTGATGCTGATCAGAGACGTCATTAAGATACCAGGCACATAGCTGCTCGGAGTGAAATTCCCGCGACGCCAGTTCTATCGTGCGTTCGCCGACATGAAAGGTATTCAGGTCAGCATCAATCAGGTCGTTATTGTTCAGCAGTCGACTCAGATCGTCCTGAGTCACACGAGCGAAATTACAGGGCAGGGGTTGAGTTTGGATCCCCAGCAATCGGCGCGCTTTCTCATTGGCTTCGGCAATATTAAATTGTTGGTCTACCAGCACAATGGCGTGAAATGATTTCTGAAAGAAGCGCTGATAGATTTGTTTCTGAGAAGCCAGTAGTTCGTTGTTGCTTGCCATATGTAAATTCAATCGGCTGGCGGCCAGACTGGTGCGCCACACGGCCAGTGGCACTGTACAGTTAAAGAAGAAAAACAATAAAAAATGTATGTAAATGTCTCCGTCTACCAACATGCGCTCACCCGAAGGGATCATCGAGACATTAACCTGCTGCACTATCATCAGAAACGGGACGATATTCAATGCTGCGTAAAAAATTGCGGTTCGCTTACCCAGCAGCAGCAAAGCTAGAATAGGCGTAATGTAAACAAAAATAGAACCAAGCTGAGCAAGGGGTAACAAGGGGATAAACAGTTTAATGGCTACACCTGCGGCCACAATGGCAATCATTAGCAAGTGAGCACATAATTTGTAGGCACTGCGGCTCAGTGTAAGCAGCACACCTATGGTGAGTGTAAAGCCCGATGTCAGTGCCAGCACATAATTAAGTTCAAATGCCAGTGCAGCGGGCAAGCTGTTGATAAAGATCCCCAGGCACAACAAAAGTCCGGTCACCAAAATAATGCGCAGTGCACTGACACGCCAGTTAGGCACCTCGCTTGGCGATTGGGTTTCTTCCTCAAGTAAGAAAAAGCGGCTTAAAGAACTCAAAACGTTACAGTTATTATTATTGTTTTTCCCGATACTAAGGCCATAAGGGTCTCAATTCAATGGGTAGAGACAGTAAAAGCTGCGCTAAATCAGCTTAATTGCGGTTTTTTTCAACATACTGGAGGGGAAATAGTCAAACAAAGGGCTGGCGTTAAAGGGAGAGTCAGTAAGTAATGGGCTAAAAAAAGATTTTTGCTGCCAATACTATGTAGTGGTGTCTGTTTGCATGTGACTATCACAAATTTTCAGAGGCCCTTAACGATAGGCATGCTGTGTTGTTCATGTCCATGAGCTGGGGTTTGTTAAAAGCAACCCAGAGTCACTCGCTCCACTATGGTCAATTATGTGCATACGAACGGGTATAAGTAACATTATCGTCCTAAACTAATCGAGTGTGCGTTTATTCCAGGCCTCACGTTCAACGGAGCACTTTGGTGTTGAGCAATAAGCTACGTGGTTATAGTTCATAATGTATCGATGTTATTTTGAGGGGGTATAGCTTGTAGGCTGGTTTAAACCGGTATTCTCAGTAATACCACTGGTATATAACATGAGTGAATCGTGTGGATTTTCAACCTAAAGGAGACTTGATATGTTGAAATTATTGCTAATATTTCTTTTTTTGTTCATCTCTGGGTGCAAAACGAGTGGCGTTCACTCTCCCACTGAAGCGCCATTATTTGATAAGCCGGGAAAACTTACATCGTATAATCCATTTTGGGAAGTCCATCTCCCTGGAACTTTGCTACTTGAAACTGATAATGGATATGATGTGATATCTGACTATAAATGGCTGAAAGAGTTAGATAATCTTCCTGAAGATATCTCGTTTAATAACATGTGGGACATTGAAATACCCCAGGAATATGATACCGGGAATGGCTTAGTTACAGGTGCAGAGAGCGGAAAAATAAACAGCAAGTTTGTTGCAAACCTTAATGCCAAACTCAGTGAAAAAGTCACTGGCAACGCAAAAGCTTTATTTGCCCAAAGCGCTAGTTATTCGTACGTATCTGCAAGTCACGTACAACCAAAAGGAAGGAGTGCGTTATCAGCATTTTATGAGCTAAAAAGCACGCCACTCTATAGTAAGTATGAAAAAAAGCTGCGCAGTCGAATTGGAGGCAGAACTGGACGGCTCTTTATTGTTAATAAAATTAAGTTTGTTCCTATGGGAGAATATACAGTTACATTTGAAGACCGAATCACAGCAGAAGCAAAGGCTGTTCTCACGGAGACTCTAAAGCTTGAGTCTGATGCTGAGTGGGAGATTCAAGATAATGAGTTCAAACGCCTTGCGAACCCTTTAATGGGGGCACGGGGATTTGCAGTCCAATGGGACTACAGAGAAGTGTCACTTTGAATTTTCAAATAACTAACAAGTACAGCCGACCGTTGATGCGGCGGCTGATTTGGATATTGTTGTACAGCATTGAGAGAGTCATGGAACCTACTGGAGCCCCTACAATAAATAACCTATTGAATGCCGTAACGATTATAGTGTGCTTTCCGCTTGCTTTTGCTCTTTATGGCGTTTTTGGATATCACACCAGCGCAAGCAGCATGAGAATCGAAATGCTGTACTTTGCCGGGTTTATGGGACTCGCTACCTTGGTTGTGTTTATACCATACTTAGTAGCTATTTTAATTAAGTGGCGGCAAGTCAGGATGAAAAATTTAGTTATTTCCATCATTCCGTTTACGTTAATAGCAATGATATGTTGGTATGCTGCTCAGGAGGAGGCCCCGGTTTAGTTACTTTGTAACCGCTAATTCGTTGCTCAATGGTAGTGCTTAAACTCAACCCGTTAATTGAACGTCATTCGGCTTTTACAATATGAGAACTGTTTCACTGATATTTATTGTTTTTGGTTTCAACACATTTGCTACCGATGACCCTAATTGTTCAGAAAATGACGTGCTCGGGGGAAAATTGTTTGAACTTGAAATGAGCACCTCTTTTCACGGTCGCTATCATTTTAAGTTTTGTTCGGGTGAAGTGAGTTATTTATTGTCAGAGTTTATAGAACCCATTTCAACTAGCAGGCCATTGAAATCCACAATAAAGCATGAATCAAGAGCGAAGTTAGACCCTGATACAGCCATGTACTTGAAAGACTTGTATCGTGCGGTACAAGCCACTCTACAGGAAGACAATGTGAGAGGGTTGGATGGGGCAACTTGGTGTTTTAAGCCCAAAAATGGGCAAAGGTACTCTAAAACATGCGTGTGGGAACCCAGAGCCTCGACGCAAGAAAGAAATTTGCAGAGTCTTGTCTTTTTAGGTGATAAGCTCTACGAAATATCTAATTTTAAAAGCCTGGAAAAATAGGCATATAACAAAGTGAATTAAAGGTTCGTAAAAAGCCGTTTGCTTTGTCCGTTGTTCACACATTATAACTAATTATTTTTAACCATTTGTGTACGGCGCTAATTACTCAGGGAGATCTAGGTGCAAGAAATTATTAATATTTTAAAAGCTAGAGGCGTCAGGGAGGTATTCTTTGGTCCTAATGGATTTAGTATTGCTGACGAGAGCGATATCAAAGATTTTCAGCTTGGCTATAGCGTACATCCTGACGGTTCCGCTTTAAGCGGGCCGCGCGAAGGTGATTGGCAAAGTAGCTGGATTGTTATTGGAACGGATACTGAAGTCGGAGACCCTTTTTTCGGAGATACAAGCGACTCAGCACTGCCGGTGTATACGGCTATGCATGGTATGGGTGAATGGAACCGGGAGCTAGTATCCACCTCATTATGTTCGTTCCTTGAGGCACTTTCCTACTTAAGGGGCCTGAGCAAACAAGATTTCGCTCTCATAGACCCAGATGAAAACACGATTACAGACACCAGTGAGCTAGCTGTCATTAAGAAGAATCTAAATGACATTTCAGGTGAAGAATATTACTGGCAAAACTTTATCGAGGAGCACCAAGAGTGGGTCGAGGAGTCTGGTAGTTAACAAGGCTCCAACTGACAATATGATTGTCTTAATGACTAATGAGTAAAATTTGATTTACCAGAATAGATTAAAAAGTGTTGCTTATAAGGTTTCGATAACCTCAAAAGGTTTACCTATAATCGAAATTTTATATTTCATGGTAATACAACGAGGAAGCAACACTCGTTTTATAGAAACATCATTTTTTATAAATGAATTCATGTTTTATCTCTTCCCTCAAATTTCATTCGTTATTGCAGTATTGAGTTGTGGTTTATTGATTTATATAGGTGCTCAGTTTTCTCGAGACATCAATCAAAAGTTCTTTCTAATCTTGAGTCTAATGGGGGCCACACTGTCCTATATGCTAATTCCGAAGATAATTGGGTAAAACAACAACAAGATTGATACAAAGCGTGTTGCGGACAATAGCGCCCATCAGCATTTTGCGTATGAGCTTATTGTGCACTTAACCTAAAGAAGCGCTTTATCAGCTACAAGAGAAAATTAATAAAATTACTTCGGGTGATACTGATGTTTGTCATAAGCTACTTAGGTTAGGGGCTCCATTATACATACCTATATGCCTGTTTCAGCATGGAATCGGCGCTGTTACAGGGCAAACGACTCAGGATGGGCTCGTAGAAGGCTTTGTGCTGAACCTGCATGGAAGGGGATTTTATTAACCGTGGCTAAATGTAAAAAAGCTAACAAAAAGGTGTGCTTTGGGTGAGCTAGTCCTGAAGGTGCTGTTGGATTAAGGAATATCATGGTTTTCCTAAAATATATTAGAAATTTGCTTTTCATTCTCCTGTTGGCTTACATTATCGTTTTGACGAGCAAGACAGTGCAAATTTATCTTCTGTATAAAATGAGCGCTTTGGGGTCTGGTTGGGATGATGGCGCGGCATATGTTTTTATTGAAAATAAAGTTGAGTATAAGCCTTTGATCCTTGATATGTTGAATGAAAATGAGATGAGCACTTATGAGACGCTTATTACTTTTACATTTGCCGAATTTCTCTTAGATGACGAAGATGTTTATTCGGAAATAAAGAAAATATCAGAAAGTTACCCCAAGAAACATGTCAGGTGTTTCTGGCATGACGTTTTGAATGGGCGTTTTGAGCAAGTGCCCATTTCTTCGCAACAACCCAGCGGAGATAAGAATCAATTTATTGCATATCGGCTCGTCGACCAGGGGACTACTTGTAAGTAATATGATATGTAAAATATTCAGCCAGGGAAGTACTAATGCAGTCTGTTGTTGTGTCAAACTTGCTTAGCTTGTTAAACATCAGGAGGTTTCTTTATGTTCGAGCGCTGCTTTCTAGTTTTAACTGTTGTTAGCTTTACAACTTTGGCCCTACCACATGGAGGGTATTGGAAGCCTGACTTTAGAAAATCTGTTTGTATACTAGATCAGACTGCAAATGTGAAAGTTTCGTCGGGTATAAATTTTAGTGTTTTCGCAAATTTCTCGTATAAAGGAAAAGATTACGAATTGTCTGCTCTGCAGGACAGTTATCAGATTGAAAAAGAGATCCATATCCTTAGCTTCGCTATTCCTAGTGTCTTTAATTCCTCGTTTGAAAAAGTTGACTACCCAGTTGAGGCGTTTATGGATGGAGAAAAATTAAGCAAAGTTGAGGTTGATGGTTTTCAGTATTTTTATGTAAAAGGGAAAAAGATAAATGCTATTCTAAATCATCAAAATAAATCGGACGTTTTTTCGGTGCAGGTGAAGTCTGCTTCTGGAGATTTACACTCTGTAGATTTTAACCACGAGCACTTTCCTTTGGCCGCGAAAATGTATTTGACTTGTTCTGAGAACATTATCTGACAAAGAGGCAATCGAGTAACCGAGCAATCGCCTTCGATTTATCAGGCTCATAGTTTTGAGTCACTACTTGCTGCGTTTTCATAAGCTTAATTTTTAAAATGAATAAACATAAAGTCGTAGAAAAGTTAATCGGGTGGAGTGTTCCATTTCTTAATTTATTTCGAAAACCAGAACCTTGGCCCTATAAGTTTGATGATCTGCTTTACTTGGAACAGGGGACATTGGGCAGGGAGCTACACCAGTTTTTACAATCTCGGAATTTAGGCTATTTACCTAAATATGAAGAACATGACGCATATCATGCACTTTTGGGTTACGGCACCACGGTTACTGAGGAATTGAAATTACAATCATTTATGTGGGGTAATAAAAACGCTACCTTCGCAGGGAAAGTATTGTTTATTTTGGGCTACATACTTTTTCCTTCAAAACATGACGAGTTTAGACGGGAAGTTAAACGCGGGATGGAGGCCAGACCATTATGCGAATACGATGTAGCTTCAATGATCCCACTACAGTTAGATGAACTGAGACGTAATTTATGCATAAGCTAGTATCTTTTGTTGCAATGAGCTTTTTTGTGTTCATTGTTTGGGTGATCTATCTGGCGAATACTGGGCAAGACAGCATCTTCTTTGATTTGGTAAGATCAATTCCTAATGGAGATAAACTTGGCCATGTTAGTCTGTGTGGTATTTTGACAGCCCTATTTATTGTTTGCTGTAAATTTAGAAGTTTCGCATTCGGAAATGCGCATGTTTATTATGGTGTAGCGATAGTATTGACTTTGGTATGTCTGGAAGAGTTAAGTCAGGCATTTATATCCACACGTACATTTGACTTGTTTGATATGGTCGCAAATATAGTAGGTATTTCATCTGGCGCATTCATTTGCCATTTGGGCAAAACGAGATTTACACAAACAGGTTAACCTGGTTGAAATCATATTCGTGATATTGAACTCAGCGTTGATAAGAAGAAGGCGATAGCACTTTTTTAGGCGACAAAGTGTTTTAGCTCAACATTGACATGTCCATTTGAAACGGCACTAGGGAATTTATGCTTCGGTTAATAATAGTTGCAATCGTATCGACGTTTTTGCTTATCCCAGTTGCAGGTTTTTCGAGCAATATCATAGGCAATGAGGTTTTACTTGTTGTTATCAGCTGCTTTATAGGTTATGTGATTGTTCCTATAATATTGCTCAGGTTATGGCCTGCCAAACCGGCTACTCTCACATTAGACACGCTGCAACAGGCTATTGAAAAAGGGCATATTACAACAATAGAGTACGCCATTTCTGAAGTGGTTGAAATTGAAGAGTATGAAGATGAAGGGCTTCATTATCTACTGTCAATTTCTTCAGAAAAAACTTTGAGCTTGCGTGGTCATTATCTTTATCCGTACAGTGAATTGCCAAATTTCCCGGCGACTATAATGCGTTTATTTGTACATACAGAAAACAACCTTTGCTACGGTATCGAATGTGTTGGTAGTAATTTAGGGTCAGTTCGGAAAGTAACGCAAGCCTCAAATGCTGCCGTGGATGCAGAGGTTGTTCCATCTGATATGGAAGTCATTGAAAAACCCATTTCAGATGTTGTCAGTGAAATACAAAAATATGCCTGATAAGCGGCCAAAGCCGATACTTTTCTATTATGGGTTTCAGTGCTTTTTGACTCGCATCAGTAGTCGTTACGAAGCAAATATATGTATTAATTTGATGACTATGCCATTGAAGCGTGAATAACCTGATTTGTATATCTCTGTCGTTTTGAATTAATAAAACGTCACATTGATTAATATCATGCACTTAACATGTAAATAGCGGGGGCATTTCAAGAATTCGTATTGAAATATTCATTATTTCCTTATTCACAATTGAGGGGGGATGCGAGCTTTGATAAAATTGATGGATGGGCGTAATTGAGCGCTTTTATTTATGTACTGTTAAAACAGGTTATGGATGAAGTAATGAAAAAAATGATGAAAAAAGTGATGATGTTAGCTGGCTTGTTTGTATCAAGTTCTTTGTTCGCTGGCAGCGACGATTTTAAGGTTAAAGGTGTTGGCATTAGCACCTCATCCGGGACAATATTTTTAGATGTCACTAAGTACCACTCTCAGTCATCTTGTAGTGATAAAAACTCGTTTAGATTTAAAACAAATCATCCTTTGTATCAAGATATCTATGCGACTCTATTAACTGCAAAAGCAACGGACAGTACCGTTACCATAGCATTCACTGATGATGCCAGCTTGTGCGTATATAACTCTCCACAGATACTTTCAGTGTATCTTAAGTAATGCTTTAGCATTGCAAAAAACGGGGTATGTACAATGCTAGTGTGTGCCCCAGCCAAAACTCGTTAAAGATTTCCTGCTGCCGTACAGAGAACTTTCTGTAAATTGAGTTATTCTAGCGTGTAAATACAACTATATAAATGCCTACTCCTTTTTGATGAGACGAATTCTTTTCACTACTCATAAAATGCCCGCTTAACTTTCAGAGACACAGTGTGGTCAATACCTCTCTAAGGTCAATATATTTAAATGGGATCTCTTTTCTAAATGGTCAGCCATTTACCTTGAATGTAGACGAATCCAATTTTGTCTCACATGTGCTGTCCGTAGGCTGTAAATTATGCTTTGTTGTCTCATCGAGCAGTTGGTATCATCAGAAACAGTATAACGGGGAAGGCGCGGTTGCCTATTAAACCGCTAAAGGTGTTAGGATAAAAGTCACGTCATGGCATGCCAAGACCTATGTAGGCCAACGACGTTCACCGGTGCTTGAGTCGTTACCAGCGAGCTATAATGGGGCATGCCCCCTGCTCCGAAAGAAAAGTAAGTGCTTTAAAGGCAAGGCTTCCGATGAGGTTATGTCTGTATTTATTTTTGCGAATGACATAAGCAATGATTTGTAGGGAAAACACCATGCAATTTGAAAGCTGGATAACCTTTTGCTCAATTGCGTTACTGGCAACTGCCACACCCGGGCCTGCGGCTTTGTTGGTGTCCATACACAGTATAAGTTTTGGTTTTAGAAAGTCTCTGCTGACCGTACTGGGTAATATCACCGGGCTTTTCATTATGTCCGGGTTATCTGTCCTTGGACTGAGTACGGTGATCCTGCATTCAGCGCTTGCCTTTACCATTATTAAATTTCTGGGTGCATTATATTTGATCTATTTGGGTGTGAAATTGTGGCGACATGGGCTGAGTAAATTAGATGTCAATGAAGTCAGCTGTGCTAAAAGTAACGCACTCAATTTATACGGTCAGGGTGTCCTGGTCGCGTTAACTAATCCCAAAGCTATCGTTTTTACAACAGCGCTCTTTCCGCAGTTTATTGTTGTTTCAGAGCCATTATTTGCTCAGTTCTCTGTGTTGGTTTTGAGTTTTATGACTTTGTCGGTGTTGTGTTTGTCCAGTTACGCTTTTGTAGCTCAACGCGCAAAATCTAAAGCACGCAACCTGGTGTCGGGCACATGGCTGGGTAAACTATTTGGTTCCACGTTTATTGGCGCGGGGTGTTTTCTTGCTACAACTTCCAGGTAAGCAAGCAGCAATTAACCGGCCAATTTTCTATATTAAGCATTGGATATACAGATGAATAAACATTTTATTCCGGAGTCATTTGAACCGCCAGTGAATCTGGATACTGAGTACTTTCATTTCAGGGTACTGGATGTCAGTGTTGCCGAACCTGATTACGAAGCGGTAATGTCGAGTCAGCAAAATTTGCAGGGGATCTTCGGCCCGGATTTTGACTGGCCTAAAGCAGATATGACGCTGGATGAGAGCAGAGCAAGCCTGAAAGTGCATCAGCGCGAATTTGCCGCCCGGGAGGCATTTGCCTACTCTGTTTTTGATTGTTCGCAAAAGCGCTGTCTGGGGTCAGTATATATCGATCCAAGCCGTTCACCTGAATACGACTGTGAAGTGTATTTATGGGTGCGATCAGACAGTCAGGCATTGGATCCCGTGTTGTATAAAACGGTTCAGAGCTGGCTCGGCGACCATTGGCCATTTAACAAGATTGCGTTTGTAGGAAGAGCGATTTCCTGGCAAGCCTGGGGGTTGGAAATCCACAAAGAGCGCAGCGAAACATAGCAAGGTTAAAGTCCATGAAATGGTTTGTATTGAGCCTGTTTTTGTTCTCATCCGGGCTATTTGCTTGTAACCCTAATGCAACGACGCTTTCCAACGAACGCCGGGAGGAAAGGCAGCTGGAAGAGGCTTTTGCATTGCAGATAGCACAAGAGGCAGACTTTATCGGGATTGGTCGCGCAGTAAAAGTACGTTCTGTTGATGAAGAAGCCTTGGGTTACCAGCAAAGAGTCCTTTTTACTGTGTTTCGTGTGCTCAAGGGGACTGCAAGCGCTGAGGTTTCCGCGCTGATGTTAAAAACGGATACGCTTTCAGATGCAGAATGCATTGATGATATCTATGTTTGTGGCAAAGCTCAGAAGCCAAGTGTAGACGACGCGTATGCTGTTGAGACTTATAAGTACTTGTTTTATATCAAGGATGGAATTTTGTTACGGACGAATACCTATCCGGAAGCGCCATTGCCAATGAGCCCGCCAGAGGAGGTGGCGTTTTTGCGGCTTAAACAGCAAATTGACAGCCATTAATCACATCAACTCAAAGCAGTTAAAAAGGGATGCCAGATCAGCATCCCAATTCATTCACCTGCTGATGCGAGGATTATTCCTGGTCGTGAAACATCTCTTCAAGCTTAAGCCCTGAAAGCTTTTTCAAAGAGTTTAGTAAGTAATAAAGCGCGATAAAGAAGACAATCATGGTTGGTACCATAATCACCGGGTAGCTTAGCGCGGTCATTCTGCCCAGTTCACTATTGTAGGCCTCAGTGCCTGCCGGACTGACGACAATCATTTTTGCCAGAATGTAGTTTAGCGCGGACGATAAGAAAAATGCACTGGCGAGGATTTTTGAGGCAACCTGTTGTACTTTGATTAACTTATCGCTGTTGCCTTTTTCTGCCAATGCTTTTTCGATTCCTTCAATGTCCATGACGGTGTCATTGAACATCAGCGTTTTTAGCAAGGGGTATTTAGTATACTGGCTGACAATAATGCCAATCCCGATAAGCCCGGGGATCAAGGCTTCTTTGATGGCGATATATTTTGCATCCAGCTCCAGCAGACTGATCCCGCCAGTGAGCAACACAGAGACAATACCCAAACCAGAGATAAAACTGAACTTTCCTGTGTTTTTACGTTCCCACAGACCAAATCCCAGCGGAAAGGCCAGCGCGACTACAACACCGAGTGCCGGACCCAGGTATTGCTCTCCTGAAAACTTAGTCAGGATAACCACCGGAATAATAATGTTAAAAATCATTTGGCTAAAAAAGCCGCTTTGTTTCTTATTGGACGATGACACTTTGTCCCCTGTAGTTCTAAACAACGAATGGCCTGAGTGTACGGCAAACTGGGGTTAAAGGGCAACTTTGGGCCCAAAGGGAATTTGGGGCAAAAAAGAAGCTGCACCGGGCAGCTTCCTTTTTTGATGAGAGAGTAACCAGAGACTAGTTACAGAAATTCTTCACCCAGGTCAGGTCGTTCACGCGATGCGCAACGTGAAAGAGCTTAGTCGCTTGTGCAGTTTGCGGGTCAAGCTCATAGATTGCTGCATCAGCATGACGCTCACGGCCCGACACATATAACGTCCCTTCAGGTGAAATGGCCAAACCGGATGCCCAGTTAACGCCATGCTTGCCGATCAGGGTTAGCTCTAAATTTGCGTCTGCGGTATATAGCGCAGTGCCAGTGAGCACGTATAGCGTGTTGCCATCAGCTGAGTAGGCAATATCGCCATTTTTGAAGTCTTCGTTTGAGGCTTTCATTTTGCCCAGCACACGCTTTTCACCCGTGGCTACATCGTAGTCGTAAGCGTATGTGCGACTGGTGGCCTTCAGAACATCACCTGAGATATCGTAGGCAAGACGAATGACTTTGTAGCCATCGGTCACTGATTCCAAGGTTTGCGTTTTTGCAGACAGGTCATAGCTGTAAATGTGTGAGCTACGGGTCTTAGCACTTTGCTGGTCAATGAAATACAGTTTACCGTTATGTGCAGCGATATTTGACGCTGTGTTGTTCAGGTTGATCACTTTATCCGACTGGCCTGAACTTAGGTCAATCTGGTGTACGTAGCCCTGCTCGGCATCGCCATAATAGTTAATGGCATACAAACCACCGTTACATACAGCGCTGTCATAAGGCAGCTGACCTGTGAAGATTCCGCCGCGTAACTCCATTGAGCCATTAAAGCTGTTTGCAATGATTGGCATAGTTGCGGTGCCGTGTGGTGCTGTGATATCGGCTTTGGGTGCTAAAATCACGCCTTCAGTTTGCAAACCTGCCAGATTCAGCGCAGTGGCATCGGGGAAATTAAAAATGGTGCGTTGTCTGTGTTTGCTCAGAGTTACATAGCTCTTGTTATTGAGCGGCGCAAAATTATTTCCGGCACCTGAAATATTGAACACAATCGTGGCGTTTTCTGGAATACCCGAGACATCAAATGTATGACTTGACTGAACGTCCTGACCAGTTAGGTTAAATACCTGCAGTTCACTGGTGTTATCGCCAGTTAGATATAGACCGCCCCATTGCTTGAGTGTTTCACCCGTTTGTGACAATTCAGCCAGACTGGCAGACAGGGCTAACATATCCGACTGAGCATTAGCAAAGTCGACGGGCAGGGTCGTGGCGTTGGCAATTACCTCTGCACCGGCTTCGAGGCCTAAACGCACGGCTTCGCTAACCTTATCTGTTTGGCCACCAGCAATGATATGACCGACATACTGTCTGCCATTGATGTACTGAATATCGCCACCGGCAACCAGATAATGCGCATTCAATGCACTGTTATGGCCATACCCGATAGAATAGCCATTAAGGCTGACATCATCGCCTGCGAACACGGCACCCAGTGCATTTCCCGATGTTGAATAAAAGTCATCAAATACCAGTGCGGCATAGCCTTTATCCAGGTCATGCTCAGATGACGCGCTTACCGAAAATGCACAAGCAACCAGTGCGCCTGCGAACAGCTTATTCTTCATTAAGTTCTCCACGAGTTAGGTCTGCACTTAGGTTTTTGCGCAGCTGCCTTGTCAAAAATTCGCCTATTCTAGTTCTTTTATACTAATTTGTCTCTATTTTTCTTTCATTTTGTGTTCGATATGTGCCAATTATAGGGCCTGATGGGGCCTTTTGATTGTAACTGGCATGTTTGCTCGAGTGTGATAAACAGCAGCTAAAATCGTTGACATCGTTCTGGAATAAACCAGCATAAGACGATAAATATTTGATGCGCTTTGGTTAATAAACGCATCCTGTTGTTTATTTCGCTAAATTTAATACAATTTCCTTGCCAGGCTGGGCTGTTGCACGTCATAAAAATAATAATAAAAAGGATCCAGTATGGAGATCAGAAAACTCAATGCCCTGAGAGGCATTGCGGCAATAATCGTGTTTGTAACACATTTCAGCAACATAACACACTGGCTGGATGGTGCGCTGGGAGGCGGAGCTGGTGCCTATGGGGTGATGTTATTTTTTCTGCTGAGCGGTTTTTTGATGTCGCACTTATATCTGGGGACAGGCTTTACCCCTAGAGGTGTAAAACATTACTTTGTAGCGCGTTTTGCGCGTGTTGTGCCACTGTATCTGCTGGTGGTCTTTGCATCATTCACTCTGACTCAGGGAGGCAGCGATCTCCTCTATCATATCCCTGATCACCAAGCGCTGTTGGCGCATGTGTTGTTTTTACATGGCGACAGCGTACTCTGGTCTATCCCGCCTGAAGTGCAGTTTTACGTTTTATTTGTGTTGTTATGGTTATTCGCTGCGACAAGGCGTGGCTATATCTACCTGCTGATAGTCGGAAGCTTACTGCTGTTATTTTTTACTAATTTCCCTCGTATTTACGGCGAAATACAGGGTGTACCTTACAATCAGTTCACTGTGTTGCGTAGTCTGCCTTATTTTTTTATCGGTGTGATCTTCGGGTTACATTATAAAACCTTGACTATTCCTCCGTATCTGAGAAAGCATGGATTTATTTTGGCTTTATGCCTGATTCCGTTGATGTACCCCGAGTTGTCACCGGTGACATCGGATGCAAAAACCCGCATGTGGCTGAGCTACGAGGTACTGTTGGTAATGAGTGTCGTATTTTTTTGTGTGGTTTTTCTGGTGCCAGACAATAATATCCTGCTGGCTAACAAGGTTGGTGATTTCTTCGGCAAAATCTCTTATTCACTGTATTTATTACACATGCCAGTGATCACTTTCATACATCAGTTTGACTGGTTTGTTGAGATTAAACTTGTCGCTTCGTTTGCATTGAGCACTGCGGTTGCGTTTGTGTCTTTTGCTTGTATAGAAAGGCCAATTGCCGGGTTTATCAGGCGCTCAGCTGATGTGGGTAATTTGAAGCAAACTGAAAGAGCGAGACCTAAAGCTAGACCTTTTTAACCGGGTATGCTTTGGAACATTGCGGAATATTGCTACATAAAGTCATCGCGGGTTGAGTACAAACCAGCAGGCGCGCGCTGAGCTGTTAGCCGAACTTAGTCATTTGTAATTTTTACACACCTCATTGTATCTAATATAGAAATAGTTGCTGTTGTGGAATCTGGTGAGCTTTCTCAACAAAATATTGCTTAAAACTACATCATTTTTAATTGACCTGCACGGCAATTCAATTAAAATCGCGCTTTTTTTGTACGAATATCTGTTGCTGAAAGTGAGGCATTGCATAGTGATAAACAACATTGTTGGTGTAGTGAACAGGTCCCTGGTGATCACGCTGCTTGGTTTGGGGCTAAGTGCTTGTGGAGGAGGTGGTGGTGATACATCGAATGGAACCCAGACAAACACTCATACAGGCAGTGGCGGGTCTACCGTATCTCCGGATAACAGAGTACCGACAGTGTCAATCACCGGAGCGCAAAGCGCCAACGAAAATGAGACGTTGACCCTGACAGCCGTTGCTGATGATCCCGATGGCCATATTAATAGCTACGCGTGGTCATATCAGGCCGATTCTGAATTACAGCTAGTCGGTGAAGACAGCCCGACGCTTGAGATTATAAGTAAAGGTGTCGATGAAGATACCGAAGTCAAAGTATCTTTGACCGTTACTGACAACATGGGCGCGCAGGCAACAGCCACTTATCCGGTGACTATCAAGAATGTGTTAGAACCATTCTCGATTGAGGTAACCGGAGAAAGTGTATATACAGAACAAACCGATTTTATACTTACCGTTGTGCCTTCTGTAGACGCCAGCCAAATCTCGCAGATCACCTGGACGCACGATGCAGCGATTGAGTTGCTGCTAAGTGGAGCAGGTACGCCTGAGCTCACCGTTAGCACCCCGGATCTGACGGATAATCTGGGTGTGAATTTCACGGTCAATGTCGAGCATATTGATGGTCGAGTACAATCTGAATCGCATTGGGTACAGATCCAGGCATCACCTAATGCTTTGCCGGCGGTCTCTGTGTCTGCTGATGATGAAGTGACAGAGGGAGTCACTTTCACTTTGCTAGCTGATGCCTCTGATAGTGATGGTCAGATAGCGAGCTACTCGTGGTCATATAACTCTGAGCTGAAACTGGAGGTGTCAGATGTGACAGAGCGAATCTTGCAAGTGACAGCGCCCGATATAACCTCAGACATGACGGCTCACTTTAGTGTCACAGTTGAAGACAATCAGGGGGCAACGGCGACGGCTTCGCATGCTGTCGTGGTTCGGGCACTGCCTAATGTTGCGCCAACGGCAATCATTCAGGGTGAGTCAACTTTGCTTGAAGGGCAACAGCTCATACTCACAGCACAGGCCAGTGATAGTGATGGTGAAATTGAGCAGTATAGCTGGCGTCATACATCTGTTGACCTGGTATTAGACACTTCAGTTGAGGGGCAGCTTAGCCTTTCAACACCCGATATTATGCTGGACAGTACTGCCACTGTGTATCTTGAAGTCACCGATAATCAAGGCGCGGTTACCAAAGTTGCGCATAACATTGAGATAAAAGCGCTGCCAAATGCCGTACCGCAAGTGAACATAAGTGGTCCTATACAGATCAGCGAACGCACAGCTTTCTCTCTGGTGGGTGATGCGAAAGACTCGGATGGCGAAATCGTGGCTTATCAGTGGCATCATGATTCAAACCTGGCTCTGATATTGGACGGTAGCGAGCGTGCCAGCCTGTCAGTGACCAGCCCGGATATCGTGCAAGCGCAAGAGGTTACATTTACCTTGACTGTAACGGATAATCAGCAAGCGCAATCCAGTTATACTCATCTGGTAACCATTGAACCAAATAAGGTAGCACTTACCATACAGGGTAAGGTAACAGGTGCGCCGATCCCATTTGCCGATGTCGTCCTGGAAGTAGCACAGAGAAGCTTTACTGCGCAGGCAGATGAGCAGGGCGATTACCAGCTGACCTTCAGTGTAGATGAGAGTGAAGTAAATGCACTGGGTACTTTGCGTGCCACTGACACCACAACTCAGGGGCGTGTAGAGCTGGTATCGCAGCTGGGCGCCGTGTCAGATCTTCAGGAGGCAGCCGGAGAAGACAACACACTCAACAGTGATGAGCTATTCGATGTGAATGTCACTAACGTGACCACAGCTGAGTACGCCATACTGCGGCGTATGCATTCAGCCGGTTTCAATGATGCGAACGAGCTGAAAGAAGCGCGTAAACACATTGCTACAGGCGAGAAACTGTCAATTGCATCCTTATTAAAAGCGGTAATTGATCATGGGGTTGCGCTACCAGAAGGAGCAACTTCGACACTGGCGCTTGCACAAGATGCCGAGTTGCTCGCTCAGCTGACGGACTCTCTGGACACCGAGCAGCCCGGGTTACTGGCACAAATTGAAGAGGAAATTAAACAGGATGATACCTTAGTTGATGTTTCCAGTTTTTCGCCTTCAGGCACTTATTACTTACTTGAAACCTCAGTGGTTGACGGTTTTGGCGCCAGCATAGAGTTTAAAGAAGACCGGACAGGCTCTCTGGCAGGCAGAACTTTGTCTAACTTCACATGGGAAATACAGGGGCAGCAAATCCTAATCAACCTGGAGAATGAGCTTGATGTGAGCACCAGTCAATTTAGCACCGCGCGGGATTTAAGACGACCCAGCTTACCTTGACTATTTTCGACAGTGCGGAGCACGCTCAGGCTGTCACCATTGATTTTGTGCCAACCCAGGAACTGCCCCAGGCTCCAGAAGGCACCGTTTCTGTCAATGCTCAGTTGTTTGATAGCAACAAGATCACTCAGCTAGCAGACGATGCGTTTATTGGTCAATGGTCGCTGCTTTTCAATGATGAGCTTAGTGAGCAAAGGCGTATTCGTTTTGATATGAATGCCGGTAATCAAAGTGAGATGTTCGCCGATGAACCAATGCTCTCCGATGGAGGGGGCTTTAAACTTATTGGTACTTGGTATTACACCCAGCCCTGGGAAGAAGTCAGGATCAATGCTCCCTTTTATAACTTCGGGTTTGTGCCAGTCAGAGAGACTGAATTCGGTTATCAGGGCTTGATGTTGCAGGGATTCGATGAACACAGACGGGTAGTTCAGGCAAGTCTAATTAAGCATCAGGAGATTAGCTTTAACGATATCAATTACCAGAAAATGTGGCGCCAGACAGGTAGCAAGGGTGCTCAAAGCAAATTTAAGGTAGATGGCAATGACAACTACCATTATCGCTGGCACAGAGGTATTGAAGGGATTAAAGTGAATGGGTCTTTGCATCAGTATCACTATGAGTTTGCAGGTCAGGCCGTGGCGCACTGTGACACCAGTCAAGCAGAATGTGAGATTAGCAAAGTATTCCGTCACAAACTGCTTGCAGTTCAAGGTGATCACATTGCCGTGGAGTTTGCCGCAGATGAATATAATAGAGATGATTTCGGCATATCTTATGATATCTCAAGAAGTATACATTTCTATCGCCTGTCAGACAGAGACTGGAAACTGGGCCAGTTTGATAAGTCGCTTTACAAGAATGAGCGCTTTGGACGAGCACTGGATCATGGTCTGGGTCTTTATCATGTAACTGATAATGGCGTGTCGCATATTGAGCGAGACTTTCATTGTCCCACTAGCCCGTCACCAGTTCACTTATGTTCCGACACTTTGATTATAGATGGCGTTGAGTACAAGGCTCGGCTGGATGGTACGCGCATAGAACTGGAACACCTAGTCACTGAAGCCCGTTCGTATCTGTTGATCCAGGACGAATCTGAATCTGAAGTAGTCTTGTGTCATGTTGCTGAGGGGGAGTCTTGTAATGCCAATAATACATTCCGCTTTAGCTACATCAAGCCGGCATTAAACATTAGCTTTGCTATTGAAGGCCTGGGTGAGTTATCGCCAAGTACCTCAGAGTACTATTATGGTGAAGCGTTTTTGGTCGCTGTGAACGCACAGGAAGGTTCACGCCTGGCAAATATTGAAGGGTGTAATGGTTATCTTACTGAACGTCAGGGACAAGCCTATTATCGGGTAAATAACCCGGTTGCAGATTGTGAAATCAGCGCCAGCTTTATTGAGGATTTTGTACCGACAGAGTCAACCTTGTTGATAGATACAAGCGCGGAGGTTATCCCAACGGGTTGGTACTATGAAATGACGGGTGATAACCGTGGGGTATTTTACGGTACAGACGCCATGGCTCATTTCTCAGTAACACAGAGTGATGACGTTTCTATCTTTACCTTTGATGATGAGACGAAAATCCCCATACAGCTTAATCACAGTGAGTTAAAGTGGGTGAATGGTTTCACACTCTTCCAGCAGGGCCAGGAAGTGAATATTAGTTGGAGTGCGTCGAACTCTCGTGATGATCCGACTTATAAAACAACTCCACGCACTGTAAACCCCAGTCGCTATCTGGCGTCACTTGACGTAGGCAGGGAGACTTTGATCGGTGAATGGTCAGTCACCTCTGTTGAGCGAGGAAAAACGATTCGGCTGACTCTAAATGATGACCATACCGGAACGGTGTCAAGATTTGAGCCTGGAATGGAGGTGCTGTCACAGCTTACCTGGGAGTTGAACGCGCAGAATGAGATCCGCTTGTATGGCGAACAATCTGGTTTATCAGCCACATTGAAGCTATTTGAACAAAGGGAAGGCGGTTATGCATTTGCTGTCGAGCAGGTTGAATATGAAGACATGTCAGATAGTACTGAGCATACCTGGTTGAGCCGCGGAGTCGGTTTGCTAATCCCGCTTACAGGCATAACTTTGGATGATTTGGCTGGTAGCTGGCGGTTCAAGCTCGATGACTCGCACCATGGCTTTGAATTATTCAAAGGCGGTGAACTTCGCTCGGGCCGTTTCAACGGCGCCGCTACAGCCAGTTTTGAAAACCATCAACTGACAGTAAGCGCTTTTTACAATGATATTTTAAGAAGACATGATGCGTTATGTAGCGCCGACAGAGATGAGTGCCAGCAGAAAACAGTTGGCTCGTATACAGTTTTAACTATGCTTTCAGGTAGCTTGTATGTTTATGA
Source organism: Pseudoalteromonas sp. PPB1 (assembly GCF_015356275.1). NCBI lineage: Bacteria > Pseudomonadati > Pseudomonadota > Gammaproteobacteria > Alteromonadales > Pseudoalteromonadaceae > Pseudoalteromonas > Pseudoalteromonas sp. PPB1. The sequence continues at coordinate 72,210 of NZ_JACEQV010000018.1, forward strand.
GCATAATGAATCAGGCGCAGTGGGTACGCTGGTAAAGGTTGATATTGATCCCCGCGGGAAACTCAATGGCATTGAGCGGCACCTAAGGCAACAGGGTAGTCGTTTTTACCAGCAAACAGCGTCTTCACTTCGAAAGTGGTCATTTTATGAATGGGGGCAAGATTCAGGTACGCACAGCGGTTCTTTACAGATCAGCGAGAACAATAGCACTATCGGCTACCAGGTCTATTTTGACAATAAAATAATCAGACTCAGCGAGTCTGACGGCAGTTACATCTCCTACGAAATGATAGACAGTGATGTTGACTCCATTACTTTGTGTCGTCAAATTGATGGGCAATGTGACTCGCAAGAATATATTGTACTGGACTACCAGCCAGCTGTTGTTGAAGTCACTATTTCTGCACCAGAAGGGGTTGAGGTAACAAGTAATCAGACTTCACCTTATTTCAATTATGGTGAACGCCTTGAAGTCATTGTTTACGACGGTTGGAGTAGTGGCTTGTATGTATCTTCTTTTGAAGGGTGTGGCATTGAGCGGCCTGTAAATCTCTTTACAGGTCATGTGACTTTTAGGTCGGATGCAGTTATAGAGTCCTGTACTTTTTCGGTTACCGTGGAGCCAGTGCCTGATTCCCATGCAGACAGGTTAGGTATAACAGATGAGTACCTGCGCGAATGTATTGATTACTTCAGCTCTAGGAGTACTTGGGATTCTTCGAATAATAATTACATGGAGTATGAGTCGAGTTTTTATTGTTTCGCTCAGGACAAGCATGCAACTGATTTAGCGGGGTTAGATAAATTTCCGTATCTGGAGAGTTTGGTTTTAGAAGATGCAATTTTGAGTTCAAATGCGCTGCGGTCAATTGAAAAAGTGACAAACTTAAAAGAGCTGACCATCAAACAGAGTGAAAAGGACGATGGGGTGTTTGAGTTAGATCTTAGCAACCTCCATTCAATTCAATCAATTAAGCTAGAAGAGGGAACATTTGGCTCGGTCAAATTGCAAAATGCAGGGACAGTAAGAGAACTATTCTCAACGGCTGATATCAGTGAACTTGATGTAACACAGGCAACTGAGCTTAACTCTCTTACTGTATGGGGCGCTAGCCTGACTAGCCTGGATATCAGTCAAAATACGCAGTTAACAGAATTGAATATTTCTCGCTCTCAGATACAAGAGGTGAGAGGGGTGAGCGAAGCACACGCGTTGGAAACCCTGCTGGCTGACAACTCGCAGTTGAACTACCTAGATTTAAGTCCATTTATACACCTTAAAGAGTTGAATATCCGTGGGACACAGGTAGCAGCACTGGATCTCACTTTTGCAACCAGCCTAACTAAACTGGAAGCGTCCGATTCTGCTTTGGCATCTCTGACGCTCAATGGCGAGTCAAATATTACTGATTTAACAATTAAAAATGTGCCACTGACGCAGCTAAATACTCAGTTCATGAAAAACTTACGTTCACTGGATGCGACTCAGTCTATGCTCTCGAGTATCGATTTATCGCTCAACTCAGAGTTGTATACTATCAAGCTTGCTGACGCCCAATTGACGAACGTTATTATTCCACAAGAAGGGGGCAATATTTCAGATCTATATTTGTCGAACAACCCTCTCACGGAGTTCACCGTTAATACGGGCGTTATAAACAGGTTGTATCTAGATGGCACAGCATTAACTTCGCTTGATTTGACGGCACTAAAATACATTGACACATTAGATATATCTAATAGTCATATTACGCAAACTGTGCTCTCTTCCGTCTTAAGAAGGCTAGAAGCAGACAAGGTCCCAATGACAGAAATCACGATTCCTGACAATTCAAAGCTAACTCATTTGAGTTTTAAAGATAATACACTTAATGCGATTCATGGGCTTGATGCTCTCAATAGCAGGGATCGTTGGCTGGATCTTTATCTATACCTATACGGCACACAGGTTGATGAAACCTTACTACAACGCCTTAAATCTATGGATTCTGTAAAAGTAATAGGCCAATAAAAATCTACTCGAGCGAAACTGGACTGTGTTACCAGTTTCGCTCAGTTCCATCTGTTCGCAAATACCAAATTCACCCAATACCTGTTCTATTTGAAGGAGCGAATCGGACGCTAACGGCGTTAAAAATTTCTTATTTAGAACCTTCACCTGAGGTATCAGTTCGCAAATTTTCGCGACGCCTATATGGACGTAAGTGCCTAAGCGATAGCAGGCCGCGGGAGCGGTGTTATCGACGCTATTTTCTCGCTTCAAAATAGAACACTTGATTAAGCAAATTGGTATCATTGTGTCCGACTTGTTGCCAGCCAAATAAGGCGGTTGGTATATTTAAAAGTTATTCACCCCCCAATCTTGTCCATTAATCGAATTCGCCCTTACTTTTTGTGAACTCTCTCGCCAGATTCGGGTCAGGTTTATTGGTGGCCAGTTACGGTCAGGTTAAATGCTGGCGACGAATTAAATCATATATAAAACACCGTGTTATTCAGGGAGCAAGTTACTACATTATGGGATCAGATAAGTCACCGGCATTGAGCCTGGGCGAGCCGCTTCAGGTGTGTGATAAGCAAAGAAAACGAGCTGTGCGCAAGCGCTGGATATTAACAGGCTCTACCAGCGCAGTACTAAAGCAATTGACTCTGCCTATGCTGTGGGCAATTCTGGCATTGTTTAGCGCCGACTTAATGGAGCTCTATTTTGCTTCTCGTTTGGGTGTAGAAGAACTCACAGCGATGAGTTATACCTTACCTGTTCAGGCCACTTTGTTTGCTTTTGCAATTGGTCTGGGGATTGTTGTGGCGACCCGGTTAACGCAAGCAAAAGAGGTTGAGCAGCTGGCTGCGGTAAGTCTGATATTCACTGTATTGACTGGTGCAAGTTTGGCGATTGCTATATGGCTTGGTTTAAAACCGATATTGACCATGCTGGGGTTTGCTGAGTTTTCTGCTCGTGAGCAAGTCTGGCCGACACTCGAACGTTATATGCAATATCGACTGGGCGCAGTCGTTTTCTTTTTTGTTGTAATGGTAGTGTTTGGCGTACTTAGGGCATTTGGCAATATGCGCGGCGCTGCACAGTTATTGGTGATGTTTGCAGGTTTACAAATCCTTATTAGCGCTGCACTGTTTATGCCCTGGGCGCAATTTGCGTTATCGCTGAGTGGCCTGGAACGACTGGGGGTTGCCCATTTTGCAGCTGCAACGAGTGCCAGTTTTTATGCGCTGTATTTATTGCGTATTAAAGAAAATATCAGGCTCAAAGTACACCTTTTATCACAGCGTAGCCGACAAGCGTTTCGCCGTTTATTCCGGCTGTTTGTGCCCGTCGTGGCTATGCAGTTGCTTACGCCGCTGGCTCAGTCGTTATTAATGATGATCGTTGCTTCGCAGGGGAGTGATGCCGTGGCCGCATTTGGCGTCGTCATGCGTATAGAGCCGCTTGCATTATTGCTGCCTATGGTACTGACAACGTCACTCCCCATTTTTGTTGGTCAAAATTGGGCAGCGAATAAATCTCTACGGGTACGCAGAGGTATTAAGCAGGCACTGGCAGCCTGTTTGGTCTGGCAGAGTCTCATTGCGTTGGTGCTTTTTTGGGGCGCCGACATGTTGGGAGTTGGTTTCTGTAAACAGTCTTTTGTGAGCCACTCTATTGAACTGGCTATGTGTATTTTACCAATATCTTATGCCGCGCTGGCAGGGGTGATGTTGTATGTGAGTTGTTGTAATGCCATTGGCCGCACCGGCCTGGCACTGAATGTGACTTTGGTTCGATTGTTTGCCTTGTCCTTACCTGGTGCATATATCGGGGCTCAGCTTAATGGTTTTCAGGGCATCATCTGGGCGCTGGCGTTGGCCAATTTTATGGTTGGTGCCTGGCTTATTTACGGCGCTGTACACACGCGTAGGACCCAGAGTACGCTTGCGCTTGGCTAGTGTCATAGGTGTGGGCCCGCACAAGCCGGCCCACCTATACATGACTATTTAAGGTCGATACTCAGCGCACAGTGATCCGCAAGCATGTTTTGTGGGGTCATGTCTGCGAAATAGTGAAACTGCGCACTGCCTGACTGAAACTGGTCTTTGAGTGTTTTAGCCACAAGAATATGGTCGATGGGCGCTGGATAGTAGGGGTGGCAGCCAGTCAGCATCTGATTTGCGTTGAACAAAGGCGCGTTGTCTATGTTGTTGGGCTGGGTATTTGCGGCACCTTGTGGAAAATATAAATCTCGGCTGAGGCGGTTGTATGGTGCCGTAAGGCGGTGATTAAAGTCTCCGAGCACGATAAAGTCTGTTTTTACCTTGGTTTTTTGTTCAACCCAGCCGTCCAGTATCGGGGCTTGTTTTGACAGCAGCTTACAAGCCTCTTTATCTGAACGCTGGTAGTCATCAACAAAACAGCCGCTTTTCAGGTGTACATTCAAAAGATGCAGCGCTTCACCTTGATAGGTCAGTTGGATCTCCAGCCCATTTCTGAGACCTGGTTTCACTTTTGAGAAAGCACTGTGCTGCACAACCTTATCAACGGTCAGTGGTTTTTTTACCACAAAGGCGATTTTTTGCTGGGTCGAGTTATTGCCACTTTTACGACAGGTGTATGTCTTACTGTCGGCCCTGTCTGACATCACTACGTGCCAGTCTTTTTCACTGAATACCTGGCGCACGGCTGACGCTGACGCGACTTCTTGCAGTGCAATAATATCGGCATTAAGTGACTGCGCGTACTGTTTCAGGGCTTGAATGTCTTTTGCGGTTCTTGGCTTACAGCCCGTGTTATCAGATGCAGAAAGGTGTTCAATGTTCCAGGTTGCAACACGCAATGGCTGCTTCGATGTGGCATGTTTCTGATGACCATGCGATAGCGCGGGTGCGGCACACAGTAGTGTGAATAAGGCTGCAACAGGCTTTATATGTGAAAGAGTCATGAAGTGATTAAATTCATAAAATTGCAATAGTGTTATAGTGTATCAAGATTATTGCCATTTGATGATAGAAGTTAGAATATTTGCGTTAAATTCACTAAAAAGTCAGACATGCCAGGGGCGTTGTGTCTTATGCCCTATTATTACCACAATGTGCCAGTAAAAAGTCGATCAGCACCCGTACGCGCCTGGCTTTTTGGCTGTTGCGGTGAAAGTATACATAGAGCGGTGCATACGGACACCAGTAGTCTGGCAATATCGGTACCAAGGTGTTTGTTGCGAACTGGCTGGCCACCATAGGCTCAACAATGCGGCCAATGCCTATCCCTTTATGGGCTGCATCCAGCATTAGATCGGTGTCGTTGACAGTCAGAGCACTTGGCATGTCTACACTGAGCCTTTCCCCATTGCGATCTAGGTATAAAGGCGCTATCTGGTTTGATGCGATAAACCGATAGTTGATTAGCTTGTGATGCCTCAGCGCGTCAGGACTTTCGGGCTGCCCATGACGTGCAACATAATCATGAGAAGCGAATAAGGCTTCTTTCATGGCGGGCGTAAGTGCTCTCGCTACCAGGCCTTCTTCAACCCGATCACCAAAGCGAATGCCCAGATCGAATCCCTCTTTGAGAATATCAATGGCCGCATCGGAGACCGATATTTCCAGATCGATCTCTGGGTATAGCAGGCAAAATTTGGCATATATCGGTTTGAGTAAGTACTGGTAAACAAATCGTGGTGTAGTCAGTCTCACTTTGCCAGACGGATCTGGCCCAGATCACTGACTTCTTCCAGCGCAGAGCTGAGATCATTCACTGAGTCATAGGTACGTTCGAACAGCAATCGGCCTGCTTCGGTTAATTCAATGCGACGAGTCGTTCGGGTAAACAAGGGCAGGCCGAGTTCCGCTTCCAGTGCTTTGAGTGCATTGCTGACAGCAGGGGGAGCCAGTTCCAGCTTCTTGGCTGCCTTGGTGATACTTCCTTCAAGCACAATGGTGTGAAACATAATCAACTGGTTAAAAGCTGCGCCATTCATATGCGGTAACTCATCATTTTATTATTAGCTATAAGCTATCAATTTATTAGTTAATTGGCATCTAATTTTTAGTAATGGGGCGCAATATACTGTTTGCCAGATTATGACAAAGCCGTGCTTAGGCCGGTGTTGATTAAGTTTTTGCAAAGAGGTAACTATGAGCAAAGTGGTCGTGATTTCCGGGCATCCAAACCTGGCGGCTTCAAACACCAATCGTGTGATCCTGGATGAAATTTCTCAGGCTGTCTCCGCGGTGGAAATTCGGCGTTTAGATGAACGCTATCCAGATTTCAATATTGATGTTGAAGCCGAACAGCAAGCGTTGTTGTCGGCAGATGTCATTGTGCTGCAATTTCCCTTTTACTGGTATTCAGTGCCGGCATTACTCAAAAAATGGCTGGATGATGTGCTGAGTTATAACTTTGCATATGGTGCGAGTGGCGACAAACTCAAAGGGAAGGCATGCATTTTATCGTTCACAGTGGGTGGGCCTGAGTCATCTTACGATCCACTTGGCTATAACCACTTTGAAATTGAACAAATGATCCGACCTTTACAGCAAACAGTGTTTTTAACCGGTATGCAATTTATTGAACCCGTTTATACCCATGGCATGGTGTATATACCTGGCGTTTACAACAAGTTATTGGACGTACAGAGCAAAGCCAAAGCACATGCATCGCGTTTGTGCGAACGTATTCAAAATGTGATACATGATCCGGTCATACAGATTGAGCGGTTTGTGAGGGAGTGGTTTGCCCGATTTGACGTATTGCCTGCTGACAGTGCGGAGTTCATCCGCGCCTTATCTGAAGACATTACACTCAACATGATGGGGGATCACTATCAGGGCCATGAGGGATTCAGAGATTGGTACACAGCAGCGAGGCGCACCTTTAAGCCCGGCTGCGAGCATTTAGTTGAACAAATTGAGGTGAGAGAGAAGGGTAAGGAGTCATATCGGATTGAATTACGTGTTCGGCTGATAGCCGAGACGTATAAAGACTCACCTTTAGGCGGGCAGGCAGTAAATTTACTGGTTAACGAAGTCTGGCAGGTTAATCTGGTCGGCAACCTTGTTCAGATTACAGACTATCAGGTTATGGCAACCGAGCAGGCAAAGTAGTGCATATTATGACAAGGTTAATTCTCATGAAAGTATCTTTATTCATCACGGTTGTATTCGTGCTTTTTTCTTCTTTTGTACATGCCACTCCAAAGCCTGAGTTACCTAGGCTGCATCAGGCTGTGATCAGTGGCGATATATCACTGGTAAAGCGTTTGCTGAGTGCCGGGGCAGATGTCAATCAATTGGATTCCAGAATGGGAAACAGTCCGTTACATATCGCTGCGCAGACCGATCATACTCAGATATTGGCACTGCTGATCAGAGAAGGCGCATTTATCAATTTACAGGCTCCGCGCTCCGGTTTTACGCCGTTAATGATAGCAACCTGGTATTCAAAGCCAGACAACATTATTGAATTATTCAAACCCCCCGAACTGAATATCGAATTGACAACGCCAACGGGTGCCAAGGCTGAGCAGTTAATTGGAGGCTGGGACAAACAAATTACAGCCAGTGAAGCACGCCGTTATGACGAACTGGCGGCGCTTTTTGCCCACAAGCGTGCTCAGCAACAGGCCATGTTAGCGCAACAGAAGATCCTCAATGTGGTTGAAAGTAGCGCGTTGAGTGAAGCGCAGAAAGTTACTCAGATCACCGCGTTACTTGCAGCAGGTCAGAACGTTAATCAGCGCCGGCCCGTCTATTCTAACCGCAATGACTGGCACACCCCATTGCTGGTTGCTGCAAGAGAAGGGTATGGCAGTGTGGTAGAACTGCTACTGGCGCATAATGCTGACCAGACAATACCGGGCTACCCTATGAACGCCATTGCCCTGCATAAGGCGGGCTATATGGGGCATGCTGATATAGTCAGACTGCTGATTAATGATAAGCGTGGCTCTTTGGTTCTAAATGCACAGGGCCCAAACAATGGCTATACGCCGCTTCATGATGCCATCTGGCATGGACACACCGAAGCAGCTAAAGTGTTTATTCAAGGTGGCGCACAATTGCAGCTCAAAACCTATGAAAATGACACGCCACTGGACCTGGCTGAACGCTATCATTACGTGCCGATCATAGAGACCATACTGAAACAGCAGCAGATTGCACAATTCGATTGAGTATCAAAGCAATGACAGCAAGGAAGCCGTGCTTTATAACAACAAGGATAAATTGAAAAGTAAACTGGTAAGTGTAAAAATAGTCAGAATAAAGTTACATACAATGAACCCACAATGACCGTAAAAGTTACCCGCAGTATGCTAAAGCGACAGGCCATCATAGATGGTGCCCTGAGCGCGTTTCAGCAATATGGTGTCAGCGACACCAGCATGGACAAGATTGCCGAAACTGCTCAGGTTTCAAAACGCACCGTATACAATCACTTTGCAAGCAAAGAACAGTTAGTGACGCATATCATTAAAGAAATCTGGCGTCAGAACATTTTGACGTGTGACATAGAGTATGTGCATGACACAGAACTGGATGTACAGCTGGCTGCGTTACTGAAGAATGAGCTGGACTTTCTGAGCAATCAGAATTTGCAGGAACTGATCCGAGTCGCGATAGGGTATTGTCTGTTTAACCCGGATATTTTCACTGCTGAAATGAGCGAGTTTTTTGAGCAGGAAACCGCCTTGACCCGCTGGATTAAGCAAGCCATGTTACATGGACAGTTGCGGCAGGCAGATCCTCAAAGCGCACATGCCCAGCTGATCAGTCTGTTAAAAGGGCAGGCCTTTTGGCCTCAGATTTTGCATCAACAACCCGCACTGACCCAAGAACAAATTGACGTACTCACAGCGGAAACCGTGGCGTTCTTTCTGGCCTATTATCGGGTCTAACTTTTGCAGCACAAAGATGTACAGTGTAGGTAATTGCACTACGGGCAAATATTCAATGTAACCTCAAAAGGTACAGTCATAAAAACACTGTGTGATGAGTACCTGAGTGTGCGCTCAGTTGTACTACACTTTAGCCCATCAGCTATAAGGAAAAGAGACTATGACATTACGTGCGCTTACGCTCATCATTACCCATGGCCTGGTTGGATTCGCCGGTTTCGCGGGTGGCATTTATATGCTGCCCATTCTAACTGCGCCACCTGCCCCTAACGAGGGAGCCGTCACAGCCGCCTCTTTAGGGGCAGATTATTCGGCACAATTTCGTAAATCTTTACAAGACAGTGATGCATTGCACTGGGGTGAAGGCATGGTTTCGATCAGCAAAGATCACATTACTTTGCTTGGTGAGCTGGCCCCGGGGCCTGATTATCGTTTGTATTTGTCACCTCAGTTTGTGGAAACAGAAGCCGATTTTAATCGCCTCAAAAGCACCATGGTTGAAGTCGGTGACATTAAAACCTTTAGCAACTTTGTGGTGGATGTACCCCAGCAGGTCAATCCGGCGGATTACAATACTGTGATTGTCTGGTGCGAGGCATTTGGAGAGTTTATTACAGCTGCACAATATCAGTAGCGACGAGTCACAAAAAGGTCACTGACTGTTCCTACTTCGGTAATAGTGTCCCTCTATTGTTATTTCCTTGAAAAATAAAAACGCTTTATTTGGACGTAAACTTAGGAATAACAATGAAAAAAGTAACATCTCTCTCTGCTGTGATTGCAGCTTTGCTACTTGCTGGTTGTGATGACGACAAAACCGAAGTGGTTGAAGTAGAAAAAGCGGTTGTCACCACAGACACGCAAACTCAGGTAGTGGAAGTTGAAAAGACGATTGTGGTTACCGATACCATTACAGAAATCAAAACGATTGAAGTACCGGTTGTGGTGGAAGTACCCGCTGGTGGTGCCAACAATATGCAAGTTGGTACGCGCCCGGATTTTTTGGTGCAGGACATGGATGAGGGTGAGTTAAAAGACAAACTGGCTCAATGTTCAAATGGTCCTTTCTACAAAACGGACTTTTCAATTGGCCACCGTGGTGCACCAATGCAGTTTCCTGAGCACACTAAAGAGTCGTATCTCGCAGCGGCCAAAATGGGCGCGGGTATCTTGGAGTGTGATGTAACCTTCACCAAAGACAAAGAGCTGGTATGTCGCCACTCTCAGTGCGATCTGCACACCACGACTAACATCCTGGAAACTGACCTGGCACAGAAATGTTCAACGCCGTTTGTACCGGCAGATCCTGAAAATGGCGTTGTGGCTCAGGCTAAGTGTTGTACCAGCGACATTACGCTGGCGGAGTTTATGACGCTTGAAGGTAAAATGGACGCTGCAAACTCTATGGGTACCACAGTGGAAGAATACATGAATGGTACGTCGAACTGGCGCACTGACTTGTATGCCAGCCGGGGTACACTAATGACCCACGCAGAAAGTATTGCTCTGTTCAAAGAGCTAGGTACTAAGATGACGCCTGAGCTTAAGTCTCCATCCGTCACTATGCCATTCGATGGGTTTTCTCAGCAGGATTATGCTCAGAAAATGATTGATGAGTACAAGGCTGCGGGTGTTGATCCTAAACACGTCTGGGCACAGTCATTTAACCGAGATGACATCAACTATTGGATAGCGCAAAATCCGCAGTTTGGTGCACAGGCAGTTTATCTGGATGACCGTTATGAAGCGCAAACGGCTGAGAATGAAAAGGGGGTTACGCCGCAGCAACTGGTCAACAACCCTGAACTATTGGTGCCAACGATGGCTGAGCTGGCAGCAGACGGCGTGAAGATCATTGCACCACCTATGTGGGTGCTGGTAACCGAAGAAAACGGCGAAATGGTGCCATCTGCGTATGCCAAAGCGGCGCGTGATGCAGGCCTTGGTATCATTACCTGGACACTGGAGCGTTCAGGCCACCTGGCAGCTGGCGGCGGCTGGTACTATCAAAGTGTCAACGGCGCACACCGTGGTGAAGGTATGATTAATAACGATGGTGATACCTTTAAACTACTTGATGTACTGGCGAAAGATGTGGGCGTAATGGGCGTATTCTCTGACTGGCCAGCTACAACGACTTACTATGCTAGTTGTATGGGTATGCCAGCAAGTATCTAATCCGACATAACAGGCCGCAGTCTCTATATGAGCTGCGGCCTTTTTGTGCTTAAAAGAACTTGCTGAACAGCAAGCGAACTGAGAAACTGCCGTCACTGTCGACCAGCGGGCTGTCGGTGATGCTGTCATCAAACCAGGTGTAGTCAAACGCAAGTTGGGTAAAACCGTCAAAAAAGATGGGTGTTGACACTGAGAAGCCCAGCGCGACATTAGTGGCATTGTCGCCTTGGTAGTATGGTCTTGCGTTGGTGGCTTCGCTCTGTCTTACTCCGTAATAATAGTCAACATGATTGCTATCCAGATAGCTGACGGTGAGGCTGGGTTCGTAGAAAAACGGACCGGATTTAAAGACCTTACCAAGCCCGGTTGACAGCTCGTAGCCATCCGATTTATCCAGCACATCATGTACCGCAGAGACGTTGAACTTCCAGTTGTTACGCTCGTATTTGATACCAATACCGGCATCCATCGAGAAGTCACGCTCAGCCATGCCTTTAAACACATAGCTGTCCGATTCATCGAAGCCCTGAAAGCGCGGGGCCGCCTGAAGCAGGATCTCTATGTCGTTGACTTCCAGCACTTCATAGCTGATGAACGGTCCCAGCACGGAGAGTTTATCTCCCCGGTAACCCAAGATGGGTAAGGGGATCACACGCCTGTCGTAGCCCTGGTATATCTCTTCACTGACGCCAAGCCCAATGCCGTACAAGAAACCTTTGGGTTCAAGTTGCGCTCTTGCCGCGCCCCGCTCATCATTTTGAGCCTGAAGAGGCAATGAGGCAGCCAGCAGGGAACCAATACAAATTGCGTGTTTAAACATAGTGTGTCCTTATCTGAGTTTATTGTTCTGCTATCACGTGTGCATGATGAACCGAAGCCTGAACACTGAGCCAGGCTTCTCCTTTTACGTACTATAGACAAGGAACGTTTAGTCTTGATGTCATTTAAACAAAGAAAGTGGTCCGTTAAAGTTATTCAGATTGGGAAAGATGCCGTTGAGCGTGCCCAAATCCAACCCCATCCATTGCCCCAGGCTGGCAGCGTATTGATCAACTGAGGTGGTCGGGATGAGACGACCACCACCAGCATCCAGTTCATGGTTGAGCTCTGCGTTGGGAATATCGCCAAAAATGGTACCACCATTGACCGCGCCTCCCATCACAAAGTGGTGTCCTGCCCAGCCATGATCGGTGCCATCACCATTAATGGCCAGTGTTCTGCCAAAATCAGATGCTGTAAATACGGTGACCTGCTCACTGAGGTTGAGGCTTTCCATTGCAGTGTTAAACGCCACCAGCGCATTGTCCAGTGTGGCCTGCAATTTGGGCAGGTTTTGTGCCTGCCCGGAGTGGGTGTCAAATCCACCCATCGCGACTACATAGACTTGTCTTGAGGCCCCCAGTTGCTGGCGCGCAGCAATGCTGTTACCCACGGTTTGCAATTGTTTGCCTAACGAAGTTGCCGGAAACTCTGGCAGTGTGACGGTCGTGTTAGCTTGCGCTGCATTAAACTGGCTGTTGGCCTGATAGGCACTGTTAATGGCGTTGGTGACGTCCTGCTGCAAAAACTGTTGCGCATTCTGAGGTTGGTTGCTGAAATGTGCGACCAGTTCTGGATGGTCGTCAAATTCTTCCAAAGCTTCAATGGTGGCGGCCTGTCCGTCACTGACATGGTACGGTGCGGTTTGCTTACCGGTCAGCCATAAAGCGCCATCTGCCGTCGTAATGGCATTAAATGGCGTATTGGCGGTGTGGCCTTGTGTCATCAGGGCATCATTGATCAAGCCTCCCCAACCAAATTGTGCGCCCTCGGCAGCGCCAGACATCCAGGTTGATTGTTGGTCGTTGTGAGAGAACAACCTGGATGGCAAACGTGCCGTATCCTGTGCAATCATAGCGGCGGTAACCGGACTCAGTAGCGGACCTACATTGCCAACCACGGCCAGCTTATTTTGCTGATATAAGTTTGCCAGCCCGGCTAATTCCGCGGGCAGGGCGAAGCGGCGCGTGCCAAAACGCCCGGGTGTTGCAATCGGTAACAGGTTGGCCAGTGTGCGTGGGGTCGTGTATTTACCCAGCAAACTTTGTCGGTGGCCAGCCCATTGTGTGTAACTGGCCTCGTCATAAGGAATTATGGTGTCATGATTGTCCATGCCACCGTATAAAAATACGCAGACCAGGGCTTTGTAATCATTATCTTGCGACGGACTGTTTGCCAGAGCCTGACCTAACTGAAACATCGAAGAAGCCATTACGGAGGCACCGCTGAGTTTGATAAAATCGCGTCTGTTCATGGGCTTTAATCCTATTTCTGAACTAAGTAATCAGGTGAGGTCATAACCAGTAAAATGGCCAGGTGCACGAGCCGCAGCGGCTCGGCGTCGTCGTTTTGTGCCACCGTTTGTATTATGTCCTGGATCGATTGCTTGCTGGTGGCACTGAGTTGCCCGGCGCATAGCAACAGGTCCAGGCGAGCTATCAGCGCGCCGAGATCACCTGCCAGCGCCAGTTCTGCGTCGTAGCTTGCGAGGAAGCTCTCTGCCGCGTTTTGAGCATTGAGCGGAATATTTTCTTCGTCATAGATAACTTGCAGTTCCTCGACATCTACTTCTTGTTGTAACCCGGTAATGTAGTAAGTCATGAAGTTGGCGTAGCCGGTAATGGTGCTGGCGTTGGTGATCTGCAGCTCAGGAGCCACCATACCATTGGCTGCGCTCACGCTGCCCGGTGCAGTATAACCGGGGCGGAAGAAGTTAAAGACACTGGGTGAGCGATAGGGGTGTTGGCCCAGCATACTGGCATCTCGGGTGTCCCACAGCATTTCCTGGTATTCCGGGGTGATGTTTTTGACTGCAAACGCCCGTGCCCACTGTGTAAAGCGTAAGATAGGTTCACGGATCTTACCGCCACGCTCTGTGGCGTTCGCTCTGGCATCCGGGTCAAATAAAATTGCTGCCAGTGTTGCGGTTAAATCGCCACGACGGCCATCTCCTACTAAGCTGCCATCGGGCAAAGTAGTGCGGCCGGTGCTAAACGCTGTACCAACACGTGTTACGTAGCCGGGAGAGGGGTTAGACGTGACCAGTCGCTGGATCAGTTGCTTTGCAACGAAAGGGGGTACATTTGGATGGGCAAAAATATGATCCAGCGCCTGTGTCACTGAGGTTTTGGGGCCTGTCCCGGCGGCAATTGTGGTACCCAGGAAGGTTTTACTCTTCTCTGAGTGATTTTCCGGGTAGACAGTCATGGGGAGGGCAAACTCGTTTATCTCCAGCTCTTCAGACGTGTCATAGTCCATATCCAGACCCGTAAACACCCGTGCTAGGCCGGTGATATCCTGATTATTATACAGCTCTTTTGTTGCACCATTTTCATCTTGCTGTTCGGTGCCGTCTGGATTCAGCGCAACAACCCCAACTGTAAACAGTTGCAGTAACTCACGTGCATAGTTTTCATCTGGCATTCTGCCTGTGGCTTCATCCCCTTTAAGGTTACCCATATAGGTCAGATAAAAACCCATGGCGGGAGAGTATGTGACTGCTTCGAGTAACTCCCGATAGTTGCCAAAGGCGTGCTGGATCAAAATATCCTGATAAGAAGCAACGGCTTCAGGGATATCGGTCAGTTCTTCTCCGCCGGCATTGGATACCACCAGCAGTTCGGACAGGGCAAATGCCATCCGTTGACGCAACTGATCGTCACCAGCAATGGCGTTGCGCCAGAATGCCACACTGGTTGATTCGATATACAGCGCATTAAAGTCATCCTCTGCGGTTGGTGGTGGGGTAAACTCGCTCACCACCGGCATGATCAGGCTGGGTGGCAGCTTAAGCTGTGCTTTAAACCAGCTTGATGCGCTTTTTCCTGTCAGGGTATCCAAATCTTGTGGCCGGGCTCCAAAGGTCGCTTGTTGTAAAAATCGTGATGTAGTGAGCGCAGTGGCAAAGGCCGGATCGATTTCGGATGTGTTGTCGTCGGGGGATTCGTCTGCACCATCATCGCTATTATCGCCGCCAGAATTGTTGTTAGTATCTCCATCTGAATTATCGGGCTCCGGCTGTGGGGTGGTCGGGTTGGTTGTGTTGCTTGGGCTGGCATCACTGCCGCCACACCCGGTCAGGCTCAGGCAAAGGCTGAGCAGCAGTATGTTAAGCGGGGTTAGTCTGAACATGGTTTCACTCTCTTACTTGCAGATACCTCAAGTTTAGAGTGAAACGAGCGAAAACGGTCATACAGTTGTCATACGGCTTGTTTACAAAATTGTATGCTTTTAGGTTTTACGCATTTTGTTACTCCGAGTTCTTATCTCTGATGCGTGACATTTGGGTATGTTGGCAATTTAGTTACTCAGGACTGAGCGTGTCGGTATCTCAATATTAAACACCGCACCGGGCTGGCTTTCGAGCAGACAAAGCTGGGCCTGGTGGACCTCGCAAATAGCGCGCACAATACTCAGCCCGAGGCCATTGCCAGGGCGACCACGGCTGATGTCGGCACGATAGAACTTATCAAATACTTTGGCCTGATCTTTGACCGGGATACCAGGGCCATCGTCCCCGATCTGCAGCAGGGCACTCTGGGTATGGCTTTGCAGTCTGAGCCATACGTGCGCATTTGGCTGGCTATGTTCCAGTGCATTTTCCAGCAAGTTACAGATCAACTGACCGAGCAGGTCCTTGTCACCGTGACAGTGCACAGCCGGCACAATGGACACCTCAAAGTGCCGGCCGCTGTCTTCAAAGACCGGTAAGTAACTTTGTGCCAGCTCATCAATGAGTGCGGACAAGTCAAATGTTTTAAAGCCCTGAATGTGTTTTCCTGACTCAATGGCATTCAGCCGCACCAGATTATTAAAGGTGTTGATAACCTGTGCCAGTTCGTTGCTTGCTTTGTCTATGTGCCCTTCCAGTATTGCCGGGTCATCGAGATCCTGATACATACTCTGCAAGCGGTTAGAAATGCGGGATAAAGGGGTTTTTAGATCATGGGCGATGCCCACCGACATGGTTTTCAGATTGCCATGCAGGCGGGATATTTCATCAAGCATGCGGTTAATTGCAACGCTCAGGGTAATAATGTCTGAATTGGATGTCGTCACTTCGGTACGCTTGGAATCCGGAGAGTGTGCAACCTGGGCCAGTTGTTCTGATAATGCTTGCAGGGTGCGGCTATGCTTAA
The DNA here is from genome assembly GCF_015356275.1 of Pseudoalteromonas sp. PPB1. Taxonomy (NCBI): domain Bacteria; kingdom Pseudomonadati; phylum Pseudomonadota; class Gammaproteobacteria; order Alteromonadales; family Pseudoalteromonadaceae; genus Pseudoalteromonas; species Pseudoalteromonas sp. PPB1. Next base: position 88,450 of record NZ_JACEQV010000018.1, read on the forward strand.
CCTGAAAACAGGTGATTGCCGCCACCATCAAGGGCAGGCTTAGCAGGGCAAACCAGTACACCAGTTGTGCATAGAACTCGCTTTTATGGGTGTGCAGCTCGTCCCGTTTTTGCCAGTAATGAATACGCAGGCCATCGGGTAAGTTTACTGTCGCAGTCAAAAGTTCAGCATTGCCTTCCTCGCCAAGCGATACGGTTTGCCACTGGGGAGTGAGCGACGTCATCAGGTGAGTATCAGCGCCCAGAAGCAGTTTATCTTGCTCAAACACGGCAATCAGCCAGCCTTCATCAGCCAGATGTGCGTGTGCCTCACGCTCTGGCCAGATAACCTCGTCTTCGAGTTCGAACTCCTGCAACACGTGCTTAAAGCCATGCTCTTCAAGCATACTTTCGATGTCGCCAACAAACTCACTAAACTCGTGTTGCTGTATTTGTTTATCCTGCCACACCAGTAGCTGTCCTAAGAGCCATAGCAACAACAACATAGCGGCCCAGAGCGCGCCGCTTGAAAGCAAAGCTCGCTTCAAATGATAACGACTAACCATCAGTGGAGCCTGTTAGCAGGTAGCCACTGCCGCGAATGGTTTTGATCATGTCAAACGTAAAAGGCTTATCCAGTTTATTGCGCAATCGGCTGACATGGGTTTGCACTAAGCTGGTTTTGGGATCGAAACTAAAGCCCCAGACCTGCTCCAGTAACATGGTTTTGGTGATTAACTGCTCGGGGTTTTGCATCATATATTCCAGGATCTGATACTCCTTGGGCATCAGCTCAATTTCCTGTCCTGCTCTTAGCACCTGGCGGGATGTGCGGTTGAGTCGCAGCTCGCCGATCACCAGCTCCAGCGTGTCAGCTCTGAGGGGCTGACGTCTGGCCAGGGCTTTTAAACGCGCATACAGCTCGGCAAAAGCAAAGGGCTTAACTAAGTAGTCGTCGGCACCAGCTTCAAGTCCGGCTACCCGATCGGCGGTATCACTCAGTGCGGTAAGCATAATAATTGGGGTGGTGACTTTACTGGCGCGTAAAATTCGCACCGCGTCGAGGCCATCCATATTGGGTAACAGGCGGTCGAAAATGATGACATCAAATGCGTGGGCAGAGGCGCTTAGCATGGCGCGCTCTGCGTTGTCACAATGCTGTACTTGCGCATTGTGTTGGGCAAGCCCGGCGCAGATAAATTCAGCCGTGTCCGGGTCGTCTTCAACTAATAAAATATGCATACAAACCTGAGGTTGTCGTCACTCAATTAAAGCATATCGTATTTTTGCAAGAGATAGGCATACAATTTTGTATTGTGCTTTGTCTGCGTCTGTGTATAAATTTAAGCCTATCTAGTATGAAGATAAGGAAATCCCCATGACAGATAAGCAAGTACAAGGTGGGCCTAACCCGGGCCTGTATATTGGGATTGGTGCAGGTATTGGCACCTCGGTTGGCATAACTGCTGGGGTAGCATTTGATATTCTGGCTTTTTCTATTGCTCCATGTGCCGGAGCCGGCATAGCGCTGGGTGTTGCCCTGTGGGGGGCTAATAAGCAAGCTGGTAAATGAGCAGGGCCGATACGTTCAGCCCTGCCAGATATTACTCCTGATATGCACCGGCACTGTATATCAGTTCGTAACTGTGGCTGTAAATTTCCACGATATTACCGAACGGATCTTCCATATAAATCATGCGATAGGGCTTTTCTCCAGGGTAATAATAGCGAGGTTCTGCCATACGTCGTTTACCCCCTGCGGCCACTATTTTATCTGCCAGGCCTTCAACATCTGGGTCTTGTACACAAAAATGGAAAATACCAGTTTTCCAGTATTCAAAGTTGTTTTCCGGGCTGGTTTGGTTATCAAACTGGAACAGCTCTACGCCAATGCGGTCGCCAGTGGATAGATGTGCTATCCGGAAACGTTTCCAGCCAGGACCAAATACATCACTGCACATTTCACCAATGGCGCTGTCGTCTTCAACGATCTCGGTGGGGGCCATGATCACATACCACCCCATGACCTGAGTGTAAAATTCAACGGCTTTTTCAAGGTCGGGCACTGAGATACCGATATGTGAAAAGGTACGTGGGTAAACCTGGTTCATAAATACGCTCCTGTGTTTGAATAGTGAGCAGGTTACAAACGTCAGGTCATAATGTAAAATTATTAAAAATTATCAAAATAAGTATTTTTTGTAATGATTAATAACAGCTGGCTCCGCACATTTTGTACCCTGGCGGATATAGGGCACTTTACCCGCACGGCTGAGCACTTGCATATGACTCAGTCGGGTGTGAGCCAGCATGTACAAAAGCTAGAGTTGCACTTTGGTGTGGCCTTGTTGCTGCGTGATGGCAAACAGGTGGTACTGACAGAAGCGGGTAAACGGTTGCGTATTCAGGCATTAAAGATACTGCAAGATTTGTCGGAACTGGAATTTAGCATCGGGGAGGATCCGCCTTTTGAAGGAGAAGTTAAGGTGATGTCGCCGGGGAGCCTCGGGCTCAGGCTCTATCCGCAGTTGTTGACGTTGCAAAGCCGTCATCCCGGGCTTGTCATTGATCACAGGTTTGCGCCAAATCAGGCCATTGAAAAGGCCGTAGCCGATGGCAGTGCTGAGCTAGGCTTCACTACTGTAGCGGCCAGGTCAGCGGAGGTAATGAGCGAGGCGATAGCGACGGAACCCTTGTTGCTGGTTACGCCGGCTGAGGTGGCTGAACCGAGCTGGGAGAACTTGCAGTCACTGGGGTTTATTGACCACCCCGATGGCGCACACCATAGTGAATTGCTACTCAGCGCGAACTTTGCACAGTTTCGGCATTGCACACAGTTTGCCCGCAGAGGGTTTTCTAATCAGATAAGCCTGATCCTTGAACCAGTCAGTCGGGGCATTGGGTTTAGTGTTTTACCTGCCTTTGCGGTTGATGCCTTTGCCCGGCAAAAACTAATACGGGTACATTCACTGAGCCAACCCGTGAGCGAGACAATTTATCTGTGCACAGCGCGACGTGCCGTCTTGCCTGCCAGAGTACGGACTGTGATTGAGCATGCAAAAAGCAGTTTATAGTACCGACCAGTTTATTCTTGTCTGCACTAAATCAATAAATATTGGCTTAGCACTGGCACATCCGCGTGCGAGCCATTACTATGCAGGCCAAATGAATCAAAATGTAGTAAGTCAGCATGTCTTTACCTCCTTGCCCGAAATGTAATTCTGAATACGTCTATCAGGATCAAAGCAATCTGGTGTGCCCGGAATGCGCCTATGAATGGAACCCAAATGAAGTCAACGAAGACGATGTAATCACAGTAAAAGATGCCAACGGGGCATTGCTTGCCGACGGTGACAAAGTGACTGTGATCAAAGATTTGAAAATCAAAGGCAGTTCTCAGGTGATCAAAATTGGCACTAAAGCTCTGGTTCGTCGTGTTCTGGATAAAAAAGACCACGAACTGGATTGCAAGGTCGATGGTGTAGGCGAAATGATGGTCACCGCGAAATTTGTGAAAAAGGCCTAAACGGGTAATTTACTCAAGCCACCCAGGGCACTCAGCTTGTTATCCCGTGTTCTAACACGGGATCTTCCAACCAAGACACCACCATCACTGCTAAACTCTGTCTCACTGGCACCTCATGTCGTGAAATGCCCGCAAACCTGTGAACCGACTTCTTTATTATGTCGTACTACACAAGATTAACTATACAAGGAGCAGACATTGAAAACAGTCTTAATTATCATGATGACGCTTGTCCTCAGTAGTTGTCTGGGCATGCCACAGGGCGTGCAGCCTGTGGGGAATTTTGAGCTCAATCGCTACCTGGGCAAGTGGTACGAGATTGCCCGCCTAGATCACTCTTTTGAGCGCGGCCTGACCCGGGTGACGGCGCAATATAGTATGCGCGAAGACGGCGGCGTGAAGGTCATTAATCGCGGCTTCAACGCAGCAGAAAATCAGTGGCGCGAAGCTGAAGGTAAAGCGTTTTTTGTCAACCAGGACGATGAAGCCTACCTGAAAGTGTCGTTCTTTGGTCCGTTTTATGGGGCTTATGTTGTGTTTGAGCTCGACCACGATAACTATCAATATGCGTTTGTGTCTGGTCCGGACACGGAGTACTTATGGCTACTCTCTCGTACCCCACAAGTCGATCAGGCGATCATCGATAAGTTTGTCAGCATGGCGGCTGATCGAGGCTTTGATACCGACGCGCTGATCTTTGTTGAGCAGTGATCTGGTTTTGCTCATGCCAGCTCTAGCGGTAACTGAACTCTGGCTCTGGCACCTGTCTTATCTGTACGATTGACCAGGGTTAATTGGCCATTGTGCTGCTCTACAATGTTTTTACACAGCACCAGACCAATGCCTTTGCCATTTGGTTTGGTTGTGTAAAAGGGCACGAACAAGTTGTCTTGGTTAGTGAGTCCCTGACCTTCATCCAGAATATCTATAAACGCGTATTGTGCTGTGTTGCTAACGATAATATCAACCATCCCGGTTTCATCGCTGGCCTCCAGCGCGTTAGTGATCAGGTTAACCAATACCTGTTCCAGCAGGCTGACATCCACATGCAGTGCAAAGGTCTGCTCAATTGAACAGCGGACCCGGGTGTCATATAAAACCTGTATGGGGCTGAGCAGGGCGTCAATACTTACCGTTTCTGTATGCAGCTGGTGTTGCCGGGCAACGCTGGCGTAGCGATTGACGAATGACATCAGCCCGTCACTGCGCTGTACTATTACTGCCAGCGCCTGTTCAAAATCAGCTTGCGTATCGGCGCCGGCTTGTAACATTTGCAGTGTCTGTGCCAGTGATTTGATGGGAGATAGTGAGTTGTGGATCTCATGGCTCAGAATGCGGATCATTTTTTGCCAGGCGTCGCGCTGCGCCTGACTGACCACAGACTGGACATCGGTCAGGATCAATAAATGAGCGTGGCTGTCGTCAATGGGGATCTGGCTTTGCCGGATCTGCCATTGCTGAGCCAGCGACAGGTGACTGAATTGCCACTGCCCGTTAGTTTGTATCAGGCTGAAATGAGCGGCCTTGAGTCGTTTTTGCGTTTGCCAGGGTTTGCCGGTCCAGTTTGAAAAAGCGTCGTTGGCATGAACCAGCGTGTTGCTTTCATCAAACACCACAATGGGGCTGGGCAGCTGCTCAATGAGCCTGAACAATAAGATTGCCTGATGATCCCGTGCAGATTTATACGCTTGTAAATGATCACATAGTTGGCTGGTTTCGGTTTGCAGCTGGGCCAGAATGCCGCTTTTGTCGGTAGTGTAAAAGCGTTGACCATAGTCTTCCAGCCGCATGGCTTCAATGGTCGTCGTCAGATGGTAAAAAGGCTGAATAAGGCGCACTTTGATATGTTGTAGCAGCAGCGCAGCCGGGCACAATCCCAGGACCCAAAGTGTAATGACACCCAGCCAGCCACTGCCCAGACTGAGCAGTAACCCGGTACTGAGCGAGGCCAGTAGCAGCCACACTAACATGCAAAATAGGGCTGCGGATCGTTCGTAACTCAGCGCCATCATATTTACGAGTGCCGGGTCTTAATGTTGAATTTATCCATGCGCCGATACAACGCACTTTTACTGATCCCCAGCAGGAGTGAGGCGTCTTCAACGTTGTCCTGACATTGAGCCAGTGCCATTCGGATGAGTTTTTGCTCTGCCTGCTCCAGAGTTACCAACTCTGACACCGGATTGTTGAGCTCGGTTTTGACGGCTTTTATTTGCAACTGACGGGCAGTGATCTCGGACTCGTCGCACATCAATACGGCGCGCTCCATGATATGACTTAGCTCCCGTACATTTCCCGGCCAGTGATAGGCTTGCAAGGTGTTGCATGCACAATCAGACAAAATTAATTCAGGCAAGCCGTAGGTTTGCGCATGGTGCGAGATAAAGTGTTTTGCCAGCGGAATGATTTCATCACTGCGCTGGCGCAGAGGTGGCACAGTCAGCTCTATGGTGTTGAGCCTGAAATACAGATCCTGGCGAAATCTCTCTTGTGCTTGAAGCGCCTCTAAATCTGCATTGGTGGCGCTGATCAGGCGACAATCGGCGTGAAGGGTGTGATCTGCGCCCACAGGCTCGTATTCGCCATTCTCCAGTACCCGTAATAACTTAGCTTGTTGTGATTCGCTCAGCGTGGCAATTTCATCTAAAAACAGGGTGCCGCCAGTGGCCTGAGTAAAACGGCCTTCGCGGTCCTGCCTGGCATCGGTAAAGGCCCCTTTAACATGACCAAATAGTTCGCTTTCGAACAAGGGATCGGGGATAGCTGCCATATTTACGCTGATCAGTGTACCTGTCCGGGCGCTCTGCTGGTGGAGGTACTGAGCAATCTGGGATTTACCTGTGCCGTTCTCACCGCGCAATAAAATATTGGCCCCGGTTGGCGCAACCCGGTCAAGTTGCTTTTTGAGTGTTTGCATCTGCGGACTGAGCCACCGTAGTGTCTTGTCAGTGGTTTTTTGAGCGATAAGAGTTGCGCTTTGCCGAGCCTGGGCCATTTGTCTCAGCCCCAGATGTTTTTTGATCATCATCAGTACGGCGTGGTTGTCCCAGGGCTTGGCAAAAAAATCCACAGCGCCACGCTGCATGGCTTCGACAGCCAGGGTCACACTCGACCAGGCGGTCATAGCGATAAACGCCGGGCTGGATGGGGTTGCTTTGGCATGCTTAGATAAAAACTGCAGGCCCTCCTGACCCGACGTGGTATCCAGTTCATAGTTCATATCGAGCAACACCAGGTCGACAGATTGCTGTGCAAGCGTGTCTGCCGCAGCACTCAGCGAGCTGCATTGGAGAGTGTTAAAGCCGCTGTTTTTCAGCAGCATGTGAAGACTCAGGCGAATATCCGCCTTGTCATCTACGATAAGTAGGGTGCCTTGCATGGTATAACTGGCAGGCGCTTTGAAGCGCCTGCATTTCCTCATTGACTGTTGTTCGATTTGTTATTCATTTCTCAATGCCCGGATAGGGTCCTGACGGATCACCTTTTGTACTGGCAGATAACTGGCAACTAGTGCGACCAGTAGCATCACCGGAATGCTGCTGATGATGGCCAGCCAGTTCACATCGACTGGTCCGTCGCCGATACGAGACCACACCAGATAACCCAGGCTTGCAAATAGCAGGCTGACTGCCAGGCCGGTAAAAATTGGCACAAAACTCTGTTTTATGATCATAGCGGCCAGTTTATGTGTGTGTGCCCCCAGAGACAAATGAATGCCCAACTCGTAACGACGCATTTGCACGCTATAGGTAAGTACACCGTAAATGCCTGCGCCAGCCAGGCTAAGCGTCAGTGCCAATAACGCCACGGTCAGCATGGCCTGAAGCCAGGTTTGTCTGAGTCGCTGACTGAGCATATCATCCACTTTCCTGAAAACCGAGAAGTTTAAGGTCGGATGAATATCTCTCAGTACCTCACCAAATTGCACTTTTGATAAAGGCCCGCTGGCTTTGATAATAAACGCATTGCTGCCTTCGGTGAGCGGTACATAGTAGCGCTCCAATTCATACCCTAGCGGGCCGGTGGGTACGTAAACGTCGCCTACGACACCGACAACTTGTCTTGGAGTTTCCTGGTCGATGTATAGCGTTTGCCCAAGCGGGTTATTTGTGTCATACAGGCGTTTGGCCAGTGACTCCGAGATGATAACTTCGTTGTTATCCTCTCCAGAGGCTGCAATAGGGGTAAAGCTGCGCCCTTGCCTGACAGGCAAAGATAAAGTAGCGAAAGCATCCTGATCTAAAAATGCCAAACTGGTTATGCCCAATAGCGCAATTTGTTCGTCATATAGGTAGTTTTTCCAGCTCATGGCTAATGGAGAGGCTGCACTGGCTGCCACAGAATCGACATTTGCTTGTGCACTCAGGGTACTTTTCACCTGTCGGGTTAGTTCAAATGGGTCAATCTCAGTGGCACTGCTATCAACACGCACATAGTAGAGGTGTTCAGTATTGAACCCGGTTGGGTGGGTCATTTTATGATAGGCGGGCAGGAGCTTATTGGCCGCCAGAAACAGCAATAAACTGGCAAACATCACTTGTAGTGCCACCAGGATATGACGAATGCGGATAGAGATTTGCGCACCTGTGCCTTTGCCGCTGGCATGCAGGGCGCCTGTCAGGGCATGGTAGTTAACTTGACTGCTGGTGATGGCGGCAATGAGCAGAGTGATAAGCAGCGCCAGGGTAATTGTAACTACAATAGTGGGCGCATCGAGCGACAATGCCTGCATACGAGTGAATAGATAGCTCAAGTCGTCGGCCAAAAGGACATTCAGCCACTGCGCGCCCAGTAAGCCGAGCACGGTTGCGGCGCCAATCAATAAAGCACCTTCACAAAACATACTGATGAAAATATGGCGTGGCTTAGCTCCTAGTGCAGCCTGAATTGCAATAGTACGTTGCTTTTGTGCGCCTCGTGATAAAAACAGGTTGGTGACATTGGTCAGCGCAATCAAAACCAGCACTGCCGCGGAAAACAACAAACTCAATGCCAGGTTATCGCTCTCGGCGATGATTCTGGTGCGCAATGGGGTGAAGCGTGCCCCGATGGCGGTATCGGGGGCAACGTTCTCCTGAGATTGATACAGGGTATTGATCTGCTCACCCAGTGAGTGATTGGCTTGCGCTGTGTTCACACCCGGCTTAAAGCGAGCGATCCCATTAAACTGGCTGCTGATGCTGTTCCAGTTATTAGTGGTGCTAAGTGCTTCTGGGAAGCTGCTGAATCCAGTGATCTCAGAGCTGCGAAAAATCTCTGGTACTTCAAAGTTCTCGGCAACGACTCCCACAATTTGATAAGCAACCCGGTTCAGCTGGGTAAAGGTGCCAATTACGGCGGGATCTGCATTGAAGTCTTCCAGCCAGGCCTGATAACTGAGTACCAGCACTTTTTGTTCATCGCTGATCCCTTCATTGCTGTTCAATGCGCGGCCCAAATGCATGGGCACGCCGAGTAACGAAAAAAATTCAGGGGAAACACGCAGCACATCCACTGTGGGTCGTCCGTCGACATCCATCAGACGAGGTGAGGTGTGATGCAGCATGGCCATTTCATCAATAAACTGTTGATCCTGGTAGAGCAGCACTTGAGTTGGCAACATCTGAAAGCCGTATTGTGTCTCGCCGTTGATGGTTTCGCTCTGATCGGTAACCCATAAGGTATCGGCATTGGGGTAGGGTAAGGGCTTGGTCAGCAACCGGTGGTTGATGTTGATCACTACACACAGCGCAGCCAGGGTCAGCGCTAGTGTAAAAATCACGGTGAAGCTAAAGCCGGGCAGCTTTTTCAGGTTAGACGCTGCCAGTTTAAGTTCTTCTTTGATCATCCTGCCATCTCCAGCTTCACCTCATCTACCATAACGCCATCAAGTAGGAACAGTTTGCGACTGGCCATATCGGCATACCTCAGGTCGTGTGTGACCATGCACATGGTGGTGCCTTGTGCGTTTAAGTCGTGCAGCATCTGCATGACAGCATCACCGTTTTTGGAATCCAGGTTACCGGTGGGCTCATCAATCAGCAGAATATCTGGCTGATTGACCAACGCCCGTGCGATGGCAATGCGCTGCTGCTGACCACCCGACAGTTGATTGGGCTGATGGTTTATCCTATGTGTCATTTGCACCAGTTCCAGACAATGCATCACTCGCTCTTTGAGCTGAGTGCCATTCAGAGGATGCGCACTGTACTTAACTGGCAGCGCCAGGTTGTCGAATACATTCAGTTCATCTATCAGATTGAACGACTGAAAGACGAAGCCAATGTGCTTGTTTCTTAATGTTGCGCGTTGATTGACACTGAGTTGGCTGGCGTCGTTTCCGGCGATCTGATAACTGCCGCCAGTAGGCGTGTCTAACAGGCCCAGAATATTGAGTAGGGTAGATTTGCCGCAACCGGATGGGCCAGAGATAGAAACATATTCACCCTCGTTGATACTCAGGTTCACGCCACGTAAGGCTTGTGTTTCCATACCACTGAGCAGGAAGTGTTTGGTGATATCTGTGAGTTTAATAACGCATTTGTTGTTCATTGTTAGTTTCCTTATTTACTCAGGTACACGACCGGCTCATCCTGATAGGATGCCATATCCGACAGAATAAAGCGCTGCTCTGGTTGTGCGCCGGATAGCAGCTGAATATGCTGTGCGGTTTGGGCGCCATAGTGTACCTTAATGGCGTGTGCTTGATGGGTATTCGCGTCGATACGGTATAACCTGGCGTGGCTAAAGGCTTTGGCACCGACAGGCTTGTCGATAAACAGCGCGTCGTTGAGTGTGTTGATATGTATAGTGCCTTCAATATTGAGCTCGGGCCGGGCGCTGTCGGGTAAAGTTTTGGGCAGTGCTACTTCAACCTCAATATTGCCATTTTGCACCACAGGGTTTATACGCGAGACAGTGCCTGTGATTAGATCTGAGCGGGTGTTCACCTGAACCGATTGCGTCAGTGCTACTTGCTCCGCATATGCCTGTGGAATTTGCAATCGGGCATATAAATCGCGGGTGCTGCCAACCAACGCCAGTTGCGCCCCCATGGGCACACTTTGCCCCAGTTCGACATATACCTGCTGCACCACACCTGTGATCCCCGCCCGCACAGTGAGGCGGTCAACTCTGTGCTGGATCAGCTGATAAGCCTCTTCGGCGGCTTCGATATCTGAGTTGGCCAGCTGTAAGTTAGCTGTATGCAAGGTTTCAAGTTGACTGATACGACGTTGTTCAATGTCAATCCTGCGGGTTAACTGGCGATGTTCCAGAACTGTACGCTGATAATCCAGTTTGGATACTGCACCATCCTCAACCAGACCTGCCTGAGCAGACACCTCTAACTCAGCACGTTCTAAATCAGATTTTAAGATCTCCAGATCTGCCTGATGCGACAGCATTTCACGCTGCTGATTAATGTTTGATTGCAAATATTGATCTTTTGCCTGTTGCAGCGTGCGTTTTGCATCTTTTAGTGCCTGAGTCAGGTTGGCATCCTTAAGTCGCATGATCACACTGTCGGGCGTAACCTCAATACCCGGGCGTAGTGCGATTTCCTCTATCGTGGCTTCACTGGCTGCACTGATCAAACGCGGCGTGCGCGATTTAAGCTGACCAAACCCGGCCACTGAAATGACTAAATCTCCCTGTCTGACCTCACCAATCCAGGCATCCTCTGTCGACAAGGATGCCTGCGCGCTGGGCTGGGCGAGCAGCCAGCCCGCCACGACAACGAACAAGGTAATCCCGCCTAGCCACAGCCAATTCACTTGGGTGTTCTTTTTTTGTTCGACTTGTATGTCCATACTCAATCCTCTAAGGGTACTTGATAGTAGACATTACAAGTCACATGCCATTTTTTAAGTGTTTGTATTTGTTGGTTTTGGCTGTTTTTTGAGTATGTGTACTCGGCTTTATTTGTGGAAGTGAAATTGCGATTTTTGGAAATGGGAGGACGATCTAAGTTGGGTTTGTCAGGTTCCTGTAGCTCGCGCTAAGGTGAATAAATAGACAAAAACACGTTCCTTGTCTTCCTGGATGCTTCAGTACATATCAAAAAACATATACGCAGATTCACAGGCAAAAATTAATGAGCCATTATATCAGTCTTACATGTACGTTTTATCCAAGCGCTCAGGTCTCGCCAATATCAAGGCTCGCTTTTTTCAGGCTACACCAGGCTTGCAGGTTAAGGTTCAGGGTGGTAGGTTGTTCCTATTATGTTAATTTATTTGTGAGAATGCCGTTAAAACCTGAGAGCAGGCTTTAACCGGCATTCTCACAAATATATTGGTAGCGGTCTTTGGTTATGAGCAGAATAATAGCTATCTTTACAATCCTACTGAACTTTCCGGCAAGTGCTGACACATGGCTTCAGTTTGGTGAAGAGCTCGAGTGTCCTGATGCGCTAAAACTTAAGGGTGGTAATTATAGGATTTATAATGATTGCTACGGTTTCGATCCAAAAGAGCCCATCATCGAAAGTGGAAATATTGAGTTCGATAACGACTATTTCTACTTCTTTAATCGTAATGTTAATCAGCCATCTTTCTTACAAAATGGTGCTCAAAGTCAGAAGTTAAAGATTCTATTAAGAAATAAACATGAACTTAATCTTCAAAAGGGGACAAGGGTATTCATATTTAAACGTATTAAGTTGCCAAACTAAATTGTTAACAAGGAAATTCAAAAACGCCGGCTAAAACGGGTCGATTGGATTTTCAACACTCCAGTTGCTTTGTGTTGTCGCTTTGAACCAAATTAACACAAAGCAACCTACGTATTGGCTGCTCTATTATGGCGTTATATTTCACATCAAAATTCGGTGCATATAAGGAAGTGGTACACAGGCAATGAGGTACTTTAAAACCCCAGAATTTCTTTTCGAAGTATTTGGTGAAAAACAATCACTTTTAGAGGTTTGTTGTACGATTGTATTTGCCTTGTTCGGAAGTTGGATTGTTTATTCAGTTGCAGATACAAGCTTAGATAATTGGAAATCAATCATAGCTTTTCTATTAATCTTTGATGTATTGGCGGGCTGCATTGCTAATTTTAGCTATGGCACGAATGAATTTTATTCTCGGCGGCCCAAAAGTCGCCTTATTTTTATCGCCATTCACGTTCATATTTTAGCTATTGCATGGTTGCTTTCTGAACCCATGGGTAGTGCAATCATGATTTGGGGCTACACTATCGTGTCAGCATTGATAGTCAATGCGCTAAAGGGGAAGTCAATTCAGTCTTTTGTTGCCGCTAATTTTATGTGCTATGGCATCTTTTTATTGATTTACTTGTCACTGCCACTTTGGTTTTTGATGGTGAGTATTTTTTTCATGGTAAAGGTACTGTTTAGCTTTGCTGTTGACCACTTTGGAAAGCACGCGAATTGCTCAGTACAAAGAGAAATATAACCAGTGCATTAAGTAGTGGGGCTGCTAACGCTTGGCTCAGCTCCGTTTCGTTGCACAAGTATAGCCAAGTAGTATCATCCTTTGACGCTGTCATACAAAACAAATGAAAATTCAAAAAATCGAAGAAAAGAATTGGATCGGGATCTTAGAAATTCAAGATAGTGCCTATCATGAAGTTGGCTTAGAAGAACTAGAGGTACTCAAATCTAAGCAATCTGCTTCACCGGACACTTGCTTTGTCTGCGTGTCAGATAGAGATGATGTTTTAGGCTATTTGTTGGCACATCCTTGGATCGGCAATGAGCCTCCCAAGCTGTTTGAGCCTTTGCCAGACCTTGTAAATAGCGACTCCTTATTTCTCCATGATATGGCAGTTGGTCCACACTTCAAGGGCCAAGGAATAGGCCGTTCAATGATGGAATTGCTAATAAAAGTGTGTGTAAGTAAAGGGGTTAAGCGAATCACTCTTGTTGCTGTTCAAGGCGCTGGTCGCTTTTGGTCATTACTGGGCTTCGAAGAAATCTCAGGAGCAAATCTATATCCAGGTTATGGAAAAAATGCAGTCTTAATGGAGAAGGTTTTAGCAGCATAGTAAGGTACTGCATCTAATCGACTACACCCCGGCGGCGGCCGAGCAAGGCGTCAGGTTTATTTAAAAAGGGAGCTTATTTTGAAATATACAATAGTAGCGTTTCTGTTAACTGTGTCTGTTGATGTTACTGCTCAACCAATTTCAGATTTTGAACTTTCGAAAAAACTGGTTGGGTCATGGTCAATTTCAAAAACAGATAAGTATTATGGGCAAGAAGATCATATCAGTACTTATAGAAGTGATGGCACTATAGAGCATATTCAATACACTTCCGGTAAATGCAATTCGATAGACTCAATTACTCTCGGCAGTTGGTTGATTAAAGGTGGACAACTCACGATCACGGTAACAGAAAGCCAAGGTCAAAACCCGTTGCCTACAGGCATAATAGTTACAGACAAAATAGTCACTATCGATGATAAATCATTTGTGTTTATTTCAAGTGCAGGGCGAAAAGTACGCAGAATTCGCAGTAATACGTGTTTATGAACAGTAATCTAATTAGATTATCAACGCGGGCAGGAAACCATTGTTTTGTTCGCGCTTATATTTTAAGCCAGCTACAGCGACGCGTGGAGTTTCTTAAATAATTGAGTTCGCTCAAGCTGGTGTATCAAACGCACGTATTCGTGTATAGCACCGTGTAATCGTTTCCCTGGCATAAAATAATCATTTCGTCGTCCGACCTCTTTGCCGAATCTGACTGTGGGCAGTCATCTAATATGTCAGAACTAATGATCCCAGACAAGAGATAGCAGGATAGCATCAAGTGTGCGAGAACCTGTGCAAAGAACACTTGAGGGGGAGGTAAGTGTTTTGTAAAAGTTTCTGTTATCGGGAATTTATTGCTGGGTATTCATGGTGAAATGTAATAAGATATAAAAATCAACAGGTTATGTGTCTTTGTGGCACAGGTTTAATTAAGGGGAATTATGAAGTTTTTTAGTTTATTTTTTAGTGCACTTTGTCTGTTGCTATCAAGTGTTTTGTACGCTGAGCCAGCTAAAAAAGTATTGATTATTGTATCAAATATGGAAAACATGGGAGATCCAGAAAAACATGATGCAAGAAACAACCTATGGGAAGTGGCACCGCCATATCATGTGTTTGTTAGTCATGGCTTTGACGTGGACTTTGTATCACCTCAAGGTGGGAAAGTTCCTTTTATGATGGACCCTCTCGGAATCAGCAGTTATACAATAAAATACGAGAACTTTTTAGGTAAAGCTAACAGTTCACTTCAACCAGAAGACGTTAATCCTGATGACTACTGGGGCGTATATATAGGTGGAGGGTACGGCCCTGTTTTTGATGTGGCGAGCAATAAAGAAATACAGTCAATCATTGCCAGAATCTATGAGTCGGGCGGTGTTGTAGGCACGGGTGGTCATGGGGCTGCAGGTATTGCTAACGTGAAATTGGCTTCCGGGCAATTTCTCGTTAAGGGTAAAAAAGTCGCAGGTTTCCCTAACTCCACAGAAAAATCGAAAAAGTGGGCGAAACAAGGGACGCTATTACCCTTTTTGATTGAAAGCCAGCTTAATAAGAACGGGGCATTTGCGCAAAATAAGGAAACATTAAAAAATAAACATGATGTTGTCATTGACCAACGTGTGGTTACAACTATGTTTTTACCATCTGCTGCTCTGGTTGCAAAGGAAATGATTATTACTAATAGTGGTACTTAACAAAAGGTTATGGCGTCAATAGCTAAATGTCAGTATTTGGCGCCTTCTGAAGATTCCTCAGAGTATGGTTTTTGGTGAGCAGGAGAATTGATGCCAGCATTTATAAAGTTTCTTTGGTTAATAGGCTTGAGCAGTTTAGTATATGGATTCTCTGTATTTGAGTATGCTGACAGTATTGGGGAGCTTACTGAATTTGAAAAACTTCAGGGAGAAATACGTTCTGTAGAATGTAAAGAGGGCTCACGTTCGTTTATGCAGAAAAAGCTAACATTTTTTACAGATAAATCAGGGCTTGAGATGAAATTTAGTAAAGAAGGAGAGTGTTCACAGCTTGTGGCATTTTATCAAAATGCACGCTCTTTTGAGGCAGTACAGAGAAATATCTTGTTAAAGCTTCACGTCTTTTCTCTGAAAGTTGATGGCATCGAACAATATGATTTTGCTGAGCAAAAAAGTGACTACAATTTATATATTATATTTTCACTGTTCATTACTCCGTTGATTGTTGCTATTTGCGCGACTGTTAATTGGAGCCGAGGCCGAAGGCGTCAATAGTTTACCTAACAAAATTGTAAACGCGGACAAAAAGTAGTTGCCTTTGTTTGTGCCCATAAATTACTTATCAGCTATTTTTAGCTAGATACTGCGGCGCTTGTGGACCCCTCATAAAAGAGGGCTCTCAAGCTGCGATGTGAAGCAAACCTCTTCACTTATAGTCTTGCGTGACTGTTTCCACGCCATTTCGTCAAATAACCTTTTTGCCAAGTCTGACAGTCGACAAAACGGCACAATCTCTGATTGTATTTGCCAGGAACTTTCGTTGCCTATTTGAGTGCGAGCATACAGGCCAAACCACCAGAGGATAATTGTCGCAAGTAAATAGAGCAATAACAGTGTATCGAGCCGGTAGGGTACATCGGCTTTTACTATGTCTGAGGCACATACCGTATTGAGGGCTTTTCAGATCTCGAAAGTTTTCTTCGATTTACATACGCTCGCGAACAGTGATTTTGCTACGCATCCGTCTGAGCCATGACCAACCTTTTTATCAACCTGTCGAAACCCGGCATTTCGGTTGCCAGCATTAATACCAAGATGCCGGGCATGAATTTGGGGCAGTTTTTTCTAAGCATATCGTATAGGATGGAGAGAATACACCGGGTGTTGTTATCTCGTTAGCTTTAGCGAAATAAGTTAAATCAAACAATACCTTGTGTCTCCATCGCATTGATTTTAAATATGAATATCTGGGGATTCCTCAGATACGGGCGTTAGGAATACCTTTGAATCGGAAAAATAACTTTATAAGACAACTACTTTTGATGGTTTTAATACTTCCTTCAGCAGTCGGCTGGGGCGTGTTATCTTTGATTAGTTTGTCTGTCAGTGCATTCATGATGTTTGAAAGTTTATTTTATTTTGGTCTGTTCACTTTTTCTTTACTGGGGTTGACGTGTATTTTTTTTGGTGTGAAATCGATATATGACTTTCCAAATGTGACAAGATTAACTTGCTTGTTTTTAGCTTTAAGCCTGATAATTTTAACGGCCTTTGGTGTTACCGGAACTTCGCAACCGCTGTTCTGTTTATCATTTATTTCAATTGTGTTTGCTGGGGTGTTATTGCTCTGGCAACGAAGAATCATTACACAGGCCTAAATAACGTTTCAGCCAAGGACGAAAAACAGCAGGCTTGCGCTCCTTATTTCGCTAATTTTAGTCTGTTATTTTGCGACGCTTTAGCGAAGTGTCATATGCTCAAGGGGAACCAATGAAATATTGCCACGTAAAATTTAATGCACAGGGTGATGAGTCACTGGCACGGCTTACAAGTTTCTTTGAGTTACTGAAAAAAGAGAAAGATTCTTCGAAAGGGCCAGACGAAATGAAACTGAGCGAGTTTCTTTCGGAAAGTGAAAAGCGCCATTTCTGGGACCCATCGAACGAAGAGCTGAAAGAATGGCAAAACTTTTGGGCAGAGACCGCCGTTGAGGTTCGCCTATCTCCTGAAATGCCATTGCCACCATGGGATTTAGAGTCAATGTATGAAGCTTTCTGGAATGGAGATTACGATCTTATTTCCATCACGAAAGAGAATGGGGGCCACCATCTGAACTTTCATCCTCATGACTACCCTTATGGTGGTACTGAATCAATGGTTGTACTAGTTAGTTGTTTTGGCCATTCAGTTTTGGGCATAGAGGATGGCACTGGTTTTTCTGAATACGTAGATAAGAAAATAAAATGGGCCCCAGGGATGAAATATCCATATGTACCACCAAATGAAGAAAACAAAAAATAAGTGCCTGTTAAAAAGTACCTCGTGCATAACTAAGAGCATGTGGAACAAGCCATAAAACTGTATTGGTGTAGTAGAACAAATATCAAACGCATTAATCAAGGATGTAAATCAGCGGGATTGAGCTTCTTTGTCGCTAAATTTAGCCAAGCATTCACGCGCCTAATAAGGTGTTAGCCGTAAGGAGTAAAATTTGACCATAAGGATGTATTCAGAGGTCGACTTTCTGCCAATAGAAAAAATATATAACCTCTCTAAATTAGACGAATTGTCGCAGGAAGATACACTGTTTACTTTACTTCCATTGTCAGAAGACAAGGAACGAAGCAAACTGTTATTTGAATCCCAAATATTCGTTTACGAACTTGAGTCTATAGTCGCTTTTTGCGCAATCTTTGAGTCAGAAATAAGGGCGTTATTTGTCCACCCTAACCATCGAGGGCACGGAATTGGCAAAGACTTATTAGAGCATTTACTGTCTCTTACCTCGCGAAGTGCGAGTTTGTATGTTGCGGCTTCGAATTCTTTCGCAAAGGAAATGTACAAAAAGTCAGGTTTCGTGATCACAGAAACATTTGAAACCACTTACAATTCTGTAAAAGTAACGGTAAATAAAATGTTCAAAAATGAAGGTGAGCAAGGCGCTTAACAGGTTCCTCGTGGCCACTGAGGTAAGATTTTAGAGATTGAGATAAAAGGCGTGCTCTAGCATCAATTAAAGATGTAAATAACTATATGGGTTGGCGTATTGGTGCTGGGAATGAAAGAGCGAGAAAGCGCTACTATGAATACATAAAAAGATAATTATAAAGCCTTAAAGTTAGAGTTATAGTAATTGGCTCTGCTTTACTTAAAAACCTGACCAATTATGGCTCACCGCTCTAAAGAGCGTTATATTTATGGGGAGAATTTATGGAGTTTTGGAATTTACTATTCTTTGCGTTGGCGTGTTTTGCGCTCAATATGACTCCTGGTCCAAACAACCTATTGTCTATGAACAATGCGCGTTGTTACGGTTTTAAATCCGCTTTTATTGCTGGTCTGGGTCGAATTGTGGCATTCACAGTCATGATTGCTTTGGCTGCTTCAGGTTTAGCGGTTGTGCTCTTTGCATCTGAGGCGCTGTTTTTGACCATTAAAGTTGCCGGTGCTGCATACTTGTTGTGGATTGCCTTTAATCTCTGGCGCTCGGAAGCAAGTCCAGTCTCCGAACCAGAAAGTACTCGCAACCGACTTGGTTTAGCGAAGCAGGAGTTTTTATTAGCTGCAGGAAATCCAAAGGCGATCTTAATTTTTACTGCCTTTCTACCTCAGTTCGTTGATGTTACAGCCAATGTAAATGAACAGTTCTTCGTTTTGGGGGCCTCTTTCCTCATTTTAGAATTAGTGGCAATATCAATTTATGCCCTATTCGGAGTATATCTAAGGCAGTGGTTCACGAAGCCGAAAATAGCAAAGCGCTTCAATAGAGGCTGCGCAACCTTTTTAGCTATATCTGGAGCAAATTTGTTGCTAAGTCGTCAGCAATAAAACTAGCAATCTGATTTAGGGGAAGGCGCAACGCGTGGCATAAGCTTGTAACCCCTCATAAACTGCAGCAGCTATTGAGTATCATATCTAGCATGGAAATGGTGTGGATTTTTATAAAAGGACAGAGAGTAAATGTTTAAAACAATAATCAGCATAGTGCTCGCGGTAATTTTATTGGGCTGTGACTTTGAAGTCCCCGGTGCCGACGAGAAGTTTGGTAAGCAGAACTTTGTATCAGCTGTATCAATCATAGAATTACATAAACTAAGAAATGGTCACTACCCTGATAGCCTGAGTGAGTTGGAGCTTTTGGGAGACTGGGATGGTATATGGTTATCTGCCGTACGGTACGAAAGAAATGGCGAAGGGTATAATTTATACCTGGAGCGAGGTTGGGCAGGAAAACCAACATTAGCCTTCCCTGTCAAGTTTAAAGCTGGTTTAGGTATCAAAGAAACAAACGTACAATGGCTTCATCAAGACGGCAAATAGAAATGCATATGTTCTCAGACATAAAAGCTGGCTTGTGTATTGCTGTTACCAGGTTGGTTTTGCATAAGGGAAATTGGTTCAAAAAAGACGTGTTTGTTCACCATGCCGATTTTAAATAGAAAATTCCAGGCGTTTTCGTACGCAGGGCTCACAATAACTAGCTTGCTTGTCGCAATATGTGTATAGAAAAGCGAAATAACATATACCTAAGGAATTCAGATGTCACTGTTAGCTAATACTCCGGAGCCACCCTACTATGCTGTTATTTTTACCTCGAGTCGAACAGAAGAGGATAATGGTTATAGTGAAATTGCAAGTAGAATGGTCGAGTTAGCTGAACAGCAACCCGGATATTTAGGCATTGAATCAGCTAGAGAGGAGCTAGGTATTACAGTGTCCTATTGGACAGATTTGGAGTCCATCAAACTCTGGAAAGCGAATGCAGAGCACATGGAAGCGCAAAAATCAGGCCGTAAGCTTTGGTACAAGTCATTTAAGGTGCGTATTGCAAAAGTAGAGCGGGATTACGGTATATAACAGAGCAACCAGGCTCAGCTCCGTTTTGCCACATAAGGTTAACCTTGGGGCATCAGGCACCTTATCGTGTTGTAGATTATTTATTCATTAAACGAGGGGGCAATGAGTAAATTAGTGTTTATTTTATGACTACTATTTTTTGCTGCTTATCACCGTTTTACGCGGAAGGGAGGGAACTGTGACATATGGCGGTGCTGGGGTCATCTACCCTCTGATGGTACTACTCTTTTTGGTTTTACCCGTAATATTTATCTGGATGTATCGTGGCACGGGTAACCGTAGTTCGAGATTATGGATAGGCTATAGTCAATTAGCAGCGTTGCTTATTGCTTTTACTTTTCTTTTTTCTGACACAGGCTTGCTACAAAATATTGGGTTTATCATAGCACTTTGCATGCTGGCCAGTTTACTAATTACGCCTTTGCTGTTTAAAAATAAAGCGTGAAGTGACATTTGTTATATTCTAAAAATAGCTGAGTTACCTGTTGTTTGAGCTGTGTTTAGCCAGCTATTTAATATCTTTACTGTTTATCTTTTGGCTATAAATACAAAGTAGTGATGAGTCACCAAGTGTATTATTGAACTTAGAGGTGGGCTATATCACTATTGAACTTGGTGCCCTTAGTCAGGGCTTTGGTTTGTAAGGCCATGAGTGGTTTAATATGTAGAGCTCAAGACGTTGTACTGGCAAAATTAGACTAGATACGTCTGCACCACAATATGGTCAGTATGATGTGCCGTTCACAGGAAATAACAATAGGAATTTAAAAATGGCACGGTTAATTTTGGTTTGCGGGCCTATCGGGGCAGGTAAGACGACTTATTCAATATCTTTATGTAAGGAACTGGGCGCGGTAAAATTCTCGATTGATCCCTGGATGCAGACATTATTTGCGAAAGATATGCAGTCGCTTGATTTTTCCTGGATGATGGAGCGTGTGGGTCGTTGTCACGAGCAAATATGGGAAGTTTGCGAGCAAATTCTATCGTTAGGCGGCAGCGTTGTACTTGATTTGGGTTTTACGACTAAAGCTCAGCGTGACCTTTTTGTCGGCAAAGCGAGTGAGTTAGGTATTAGAGCAGAGATCCATTATCTTGACGCACAAAAGGAGACTCGCAGAAAGCGAGTTGCTAAACGGAATATAGAAAAGGACTCGAAGGTGTATTCGTTTGAAGTAACTGACATGATGTTTGACTTCATGGAGCCTAAGTTTGAAGCGCCGACCGACAGTGAGCTCGAGCATGGCTGCAAGGTGAGCACATAAGAATAGCCAAAGGCTCTTAAATCAGTCTCGAAGGCCGTTAAAGTCAAGTCACAGGCCCTGTGCCACATATGTGGTTTACCGTTTGTTTAGTTATATAGGTTCGGATATCAGGACCGACAAGTTGACTCGTAAGTATCTTAGTCAAGAGCACGTCGGGTGAGCAAAAAATAGAACTCACAGGACTCGCTGACCAGTTAAGCTTTAATTAAGGTACGAGGTATATTTTAGCCTACGGGTATTTATCCCCACTCTGGCCGATATAACATAGCAAGCTACTGAATGTTAAGTTACTTTCGTGACTCGGAGTGAAACATCTAGGACACTTTATGAAGTTAAGTCGAGCTATCGTTTTGCTTGTACTCTTGCTCTTGGGGGTTGGCACAGCCTGGCCGTGGCTTTGGCAAAATCAGGGATGTAAGAAAGACTTTGTTCAGCTCAATTTTCGGCATATTGCCGATGCCTTAGAAATGCATAAGTTAAAAACAGGTCGATATCCTAGTAATGAGGAGGCGTTGTTTCCTTAATCATTGAACTAATCTAGCATTGTGTGATCAGATCTCAAAAGCAAACACCGAGACTGAATTTTGAAAGAAAAGCGTATCACTAACTGGCGTGATTACAACAAAGCCCTTATC